>NZ_JBEYFS010000001.1:0-260437 GCF_040634475.1 Streptomyces sp. NPDC007095 | reverse complement strand
TGGCCGCCTCCGGGACCTCAAACCCCGGTTCAGCGGAACGGGGGTGCGCTGAACCGAGTTCCGCCGCGGGCGTGTCACCGCTGCCGGGAGCCCGCCCGGGGCGCCGGCCCCTGCGGCTCCCCCCGCCGGAAGGACCCCGGCGCCCTGGCCGTGGGCCGGTCTGCATGGGCCGAGGACGTCAGCTGCCACGGCACGCTCGTGACCATGACCCCCGGGGTGAACAGGAGCCGGTTCTTCAGCCACAGCGCCGACTGGTTGTGCAGCAGGTTCTCCCACCAGTGTCCGACGACGTACTCGGGGACGAAGACGGCGACGATGTCCCGCGGGCTCTCGCGGCGGATCGAGCGGACGTACTCCACGACCGGCCGGGTCACCTCGCGGTACGGCGAATCGATGATCTTCAGCGGGACCTCGATTCCGTACTCCTCCCAGCGCCTGAGCAGCGCCGCCGCCTCGTCACGGTCGACGGAGACCGTCAGGGCCTCCAGCCGGTCGGGGCGGAAGGCGCGCGCGTAGGCGAGGGCGCGGAGGGTCGGCTTGTGCAGGGTGGAGACCAGGACGATCCCCAACACCCTTGAAGGACGGGTGAGTTCGACTTTCGGGTCGGTCACCGCCAGCTCCGCGGAGGTGGCGTCGTAGTGACGCCGGATGCCGCGCATCATCACCCACAGCACGATCGCCGCGAGTACGGCGAGCCACGCGCCCTCCGTGAACTTGGTGGCCAGCACGATCACCAGGACCAGGCCGGTGACGACCGAGCCGAGTGCGTTGATCACGCGGGCCGTGTGGTGGCGGCGCCGCGGAGCCGGGTCGCGTTCCGCGCGCAGCTCTCTGTTCCAGTGCCGGACCATGCCCAGCTGGGAGAGGGTGAAGGCGGTGAACACGCCCAGGATGTAGAGGTGGATGAGACTGGTGACGTTCGCCCTGAAGCCCCACAGCAGCAGAGCCGCGACGATCGCGAGCGCCAGGATGCCGTTGGAGAAGGCGAGCCGGTCGCCCCGGTTGTGCAACTGGTGGGGGAGATAACGGTGTTGGGCCAGGATGGAAGCGAGCAGGGGGAAGCCGTTGAAGGCCGTGTTCGCCGCCAGGATCAGGACCAGCGCGGTCGCCGCCTGGATGACGTAGAAGCCGACGCTGTGCTCGCCGCCGAAGACCGCCGCCGCGATCTGCGCGATGACCGTGCGCTGGGTGTACGAGCCGCAGTCGCCGGTGAGTCCGGTCAGCCGGCACGCGTCGTCCGTGATGTGCACCTTGGTGATCAGCGCCAGCGCGGTGACTCCCACGAACATGACGATCGCGAGGGCGCCCATCGCGGTCAGTGTCTCGGCCGCGTTTCTCGACTTGGGCTTGCGGAAGGCCGGTACGCCGTTGGAGATGGCCTCCACCCCCGTCAGCGCCGTACAGCCGGAGGAGAACGCGCGCAGCACCAGCATCAGCAGGGCGAGGCCCGTCAGGTTCGAGTCCGAAGGGTCCGGCGTGACCCCGTACCCGGCGCTCTCGGCCACCGGTGCGTCCCCGAGGGCGTAGCGGATCAGGCCCGTGACCACCATGACGAGCACACCGCCGATGAAGAGGTACGTCGGTGCGGCGAAGGCGCGTCCCGACTCTCGGACGCCCCGCAGGTTCATCGCCGTCAGGACCGCCACGAAGCCGATCGCCATCAGGACTCGGTGGTCGGCGAGGCGTGGGACGGCGGAGATGATGTTGTCGACGCCGGAGGCGACCGAGACGGCCACCGTCATGACGTAGTCGACGAGGAGCGAGGCGGCGACGACCAGTCCGGCGGTCGGGCCGAGGTTCGTCGACACCACCTCGTACGAGCCGCCGCCGCTCGGGTAGGCGTGCACCACCTGGCGGTACGACAGCACCACGACCGCCAACAGCGCCACGACCGCGGCCGCGATCCACGGAGTGAAGTGCAGGTAGGCAAGGCCGCCCAGGGTGAGGACCAGCAGGATCTCCTGGGTCGCGTACGCCACCGAGGACAGCGGGTCCGAGGCGAAGATCGGCAGGGCGAGCCGCTTGGGCAGCAGCGTCTCGTGCAGCTCTTCGCTGCGCATGGCCCGGCCGATCACCAGCCGCTTGAGGATCCCCGTGACATTGAACACGGGCGGAGGGTAAGCCGGGGGAGGAGCCAGGAGGGGGCCCGACACTCACTCCGGCCTGCTCCTCCTCTGGAGGTCGCGCTCCTGCGGGCGCCCGCTTCCGCCGCCGGGGGCGACCAGGCCGGTCTCGTAGGCGAGGACGACGGCCTGGGCGCGGTCGCGGAGGGCGAGCTTGGCGAAGATCCGGGCGACGTGGGTCTTCACGGTGGCCTCGCTGAGGGTGAGGGCTTCGGCGAGTTCGTTGTTCGACAGGCCGCGGCCCATCAGGGCCAGCACCTCGAGTTCACGGGGGGTCAGCGGAGCGAGGTCGCGGTGGACCGCGAGCGTGCGGGCCGCGGCGGTCGGAGTCGCGGGGCGGTGCGACGTGCAGGCCTGCTCGGCATCGCGGGCGGTCGCGTAGCGCTCGACCAGACGGCGGGTGATCGAAGGGGCGAGCAGGGCGTCGCCGGTGTTCACCAGTCGCACGGCCGCGGCGAGGTGGGCGGCGGTGACGTCCTTGAGCAGGAATCCGCTCGCCCCGGCGGCGAGCGCCGCGTAGACGTAGTGGTCGAGGTCGAAGGTGGTGAGCATGAGCACCCGGCAGTGCGGGAGCAGCCGCAGGACGCGCTTGGTGGCTTCCAGACCGTCCAGGTGGGGCATCCGGATGTCCATCAGAAGGACGTCCGGGCGCAGCCGTTCGGCTTCCGCGACGGCCTGTACGCCGTCTGCGGCCTCGCCGATGACGTCGATGCCGCGCGAGGTGAGGATGAGGCGGAAGCCGGTGCGGATGAGCTCCTCGTCGTCGGCGACGAGGACGCGCGGGGCGCGGCGGTCGGGGACGGTTTCGGTCACGGGCGCTCCAGGGGGATGCGGGCGCGGACGCGGTAGCCGCCGCCGATGCGGCGCCGGGCGTCGAAGCGGCCGCCGTAGACGGCGACGCGCTCGCGCAGACCGATCAGACCGCGCCCGGTGCCGTCGTCCCGGCGTCTGCGGGCGCCCGGTCCGGCATCCGTGCTCGCGCGGTCGGCGGACAGCACGCTCGGTCCGCTGTTGAGCACCTCGACCCGCAGACTGTGGTCGGCATAGCGCACCGTCACCGCCGCGTTGCCGCCGTCGCCGTACTTGAGCGCGTTGGTCAGCGCCTCCTGGACGATCCGGTAGGCGGTGACGTCGATACCGGGCGGCAGCGGGCGCGGTTCACCGGAGATCCGCACCTCGACCGGGAGGCCGGTGAAGGCGATCCGGTCGACGAGGGTGCTCAGTTGACTCAGGCTCGGCTGCGGCGCGAGTCCGGAGAGGTCCCCTTCGCCGTACGGCCCGGCCCGGTCGTCGCCGTCGTCACCGTCGGGTGACGGCGCCAGCAGGCCGAGCAGGTGGCGCAGTTCCGTCATCGCGTCGCGTCCGGCACCCTCGACGGCCCGCAGTGCGCTCTCCGCCTCGTCCGGCAGAGTCGCCAGCACCTCGCGCGCGGCGCTCGCCGATACGACCATCAGGCTGACCTTGTGGCTGACGATGTCGTGGAGTTCGCGGGCGATGCGGGCGCGCTCGGCCGCCACCGCCGTGCGGGCGGCGGCCTCCCGCTCGCGCTCCAGCAGCCAGCCCCGCTCCTCCAGGACCCTGCGATGGCGGCGGCGGGCCCGCGCAAGCAACACGACAGCGAGCCCGGCCACCGCCAGGCTCACCCCCGCGAGGGCGATGAGCAGCCGGCCCGTCCCCGATGTCCACACGTCGTCCATCGTGCCAGGCGGCCGGCGAGTGGGCGTCCACCCGCAGGTCCACCCCGTACATCGCCAGGATGACCACCGTCGGGGGTTACCTCCGGGGACTGACGCCAGGGCGGCCCCCGCCGCCTACCGTCCCTGCCATGACCACCGAAGACATCAGCGACGACACGGCCCCGGGGGTCGTCCCGGCCGCCGCCCCGGCCGCTGTGCGCGACCAGGAAGCCGTGCGGGTGAGCGGCCTGCGCAAGGAGTACGGCGACACCGTCGCCCTGGACGGGGTGTCGCTGGAGATCCGGGCCGGGGAGGCGGTGGCGGTGATGGGTCCGTCCGGCTGCGGCAAGTCCACCCTGCTCAACATGGTCGCCGGGCTCGACCGGCCGAGCGCCGGCTCGGTGCGCGTACACGGCGAGGACCTGGGCCGGATCAACGAGACCGGCCTCGCACTCTTCCGGCGCCGCCGCATCGGCATGATCTTCCAGTTCTTCAACCTCATCGACGACCTGCCCGCGATCGACAACGTCGCCCTGTCCGCGCAGCTCACCGGCACGACGGCCCGTCAGGCCCGGCGCCGGGCGCTGGAGTTGCTGGACGAGCTCGGTATCGCCGACCGCAGGAACGTCTACCCCGCCGCGCTCAGCGGCGGCGAGCGTCAGCGTGTCGCGGTGGCCCGCGCGCTGATGAACCGCCCGGCGCTGCTGCTGGCGGACGAGCCGACCGGCGCGCTGGACAGCCACGCGGGCGAGCAGGTGATGGATCTGCTCATCGACCTCAACGAACTGGGCCAGACGCTTCTGCTGGTGACGCACGATCAGCGGCTGGCGACGCGCTGTGCCGGCCGCCTGGTGACGATGGCGGACGGCCGGATCACCGGTGAGCGGACCCTGGAGCGGTCGGCATGAGCGCGGTGTGGCGCGCCTCGCGCGCGGCCGTACGCCGCCGCCGGCTGCAGACCTCCGTGATCGGGGCGGTGGTCCTGGTCTCCAGCATGGCCCTCGTGGTCGCCCTCGGCCTGCTGGACGTCGCGTCCGGACCGTTCGACCGGCTCTTCGGCCAGGCGCACGGCGCGCACGTCGTCGCCACCTTCGACGCGGCGAAGGTCTCCGGTGCGGAGCTGGCGCGGACCGCGCACCGTTCGGGTTCGGGCGTGCGGGCCTCCGCCGGGCCGTTCCCGGAAGCCGTGGTCGACATGCCGCAGAACGCGGCGTCCGAGATGCCCGGGATGGGGCCCGGCCCCCTGACCGTCGTGGGGCGGGCGAAGCCCGGTGGACCGGTCGACCGCCTTGACCTCTTCGCCGGACACTGGGCCACCGGCCGCGATCAGATCGTCCTGGCGTTGCCCGACGCGCCGGGGATGGGCGAGGGGCCGCACTCGCCGATCGGCAAGCGGATCCAGTTGCCCGGGCTGTCGCCGATGACCGTCGTCGGCCTCGCGTCCGGCGTGAGCGGGACCGCGCAGGCATGGGTCTCCCCGCAGCAGATCGCGGCCCTGCACCCCACGACGTACCAGATGCTGTACCGGTTCGAACAGGCCGCGACAGCCCGGCAGATCACCGCGGACACCGCCGCGGTGACCGCCGGCCTGCCGTCCGGATCGCTGGTCGCCCACCAGTCGTATCTGACGCTGAAGGCGCAAGTCGCGGCCGCGCCCAACGCCTTCGTGCCGTTCCTCATGGCCTTCGGGATCCTCGGTCTGCTGGTGGCGGTCCTCATCGTGGGCAATGTGGTGAGCGGTGCCGTGGTGTCGGGCTTCCGGCACATCGGGGTGCTCAAGTCCCTGGGGTTCACGCCCAACCAGGTGGTCGCGGTCTACCTGGTGATGGTCTGTGTCCCGGCGGCGGCGGGCGCGGCGATCGGCACGGTTCTGGGCGGAGCGGTGGCGCGACCGCTGCTGCACCAGGTCTTCCAGGGCGCGGACCTCGCCGCGGTGAACGTCTCGCCGACGATCGGCTCCTGGGTGTACGCGACCACGGCCCTCGGTATGCCGGCCGTGGTGCTGCTGGCCGCGCTGGTCCCGGCGCTGCGCGCGCACCGCCTGTCCGCGGCACGTGCGATCAGCGCGGGCAGTGCGCCAAGTGGCGGACGGGGGCTCGTGGTGCAGCGGTGGCTGAGCGGGGTGCGGCTGCCGCGCCCGGTGACCCTGGGCCTGGGCCTGCCCTTCGCCCGGCCCGGACGGGCCCTGCTCACCGTCTCCGCGGTACTGCTCGGGGTGGCCACGGTGACCTTCGCCACCGGCCTGTCGGCCACCATGGTCTCCTACGGCAACGCGGTCGAGGGCGCCGGCCGGGCCCAGGTGATCGTCGGGCGAGGGGAAACCAGGTTCGGGCAGACCGCCTCGCGGCATGGGGACGCCGCCACCCAGTCACTGCTGCGCGAACTGCCCCACGCGGCGGACGTGTCCGCCGTGGGCTACGCCGAGGTACGGCTGCTCGGGCAGAGCGAGGACGTGTCGATCCAGGGTGAACGCGGGGGACGGTCGGCTCTCCAGGACGACCTGGCCAGGGGCCGGTGGATGCGGGGGCCCGGCGAGGCGGTGGCCTCCGGCAGATTCCTGGCCAAACACGGTCTGCGTCTGGGTGACTCCTTCGCCCTGGGCGCGGCGGGCGCACGGCAGGAGCGCGTGACCCTGGTCGGGGAGGTCATGTCCGGTCCGGCGGACTGGATGCGCGCGGACTGGACGACGGTGACCGCCCTGGCACCGGGCGCGCAGGCCGACCAGTACTGGGTGCGGCTCACCCCGGGATCCGATGCCGACGCCTATATGAAGGCCGTCCGGGCCGCGGACCCGGGGCTCTACCCGAGCGTGAAGACATCGGTGAACGCCGGGGCCGTGACAGTGATCGGTTCCGCGTCCGTGCTGACCCTGATGCTGTCGCTGGTCGCCGCGATGGGGGTGTTCAACACGGTCATGCTGAGCGCCCGGGAACGCCGGCGCGACCTCGGGATGCTGAAGTCCATCGGCATGACGCCACGGCAGGTCACGGTGATGATGGTGGTGTCCATGGCCGGCCTCGGTCTGCTCGGCGGGATCCTGGGGCTGCCGCTGGGAGTCGCCGCGTACCGGGTGGTGGTCCGGACGACCGAGCACAGCGCCCACCTCGCCTTCCCGGCCCGCATGCTGGACGTGTGGCACCCGGGTTCGCTGGCCCTGCTGGCCCTGGCCGGGGTGGCGATCGCCGCACTGGGCGCGGTGATACCGGCGCGTACGGCGGCCCGGCAGACCATCGCCCGGGTCCTGCACACCGAGTGACGGCCGCGCGACCTCTCGCTCACTCCAGCCCCGACACCTTGAAGACCGTCAGTGCCGTCTCGCGGTCGATCCGCTCCGAGACACGGTGCAGCGCGGTCTCCCCGCACGAGAGCGTGGAGCGCAGGGCGGACAGGCGCGCGTCCTCGTCGAGGCGGCGCCACAGCGGCGGATTGGCGACCAGGACCCGGGGGTCGATCTCGACGCGTGCGCCGAACGTGTCGCGCAGCACGAGCCGCTGGCCGACTCCGTCGAGGCAGCGCACCGACACCAGGTGGTCGGTGCGCACCAGCCGCGCGCGCAGCAGCCCGCGCGAGACCAGCCAGCCCTCGCCCGCGGACACCCGGGTGGGGTACAGCACGAGAAACAGCAGCACCGCGAGCGCGACCCACAGGGTGGCGCGCGGCGCGGAGAGGGTGCCGACTCCCCAGTCGATGAGGAGGAGAAGGGCGAGGAGCACGGCCGCGCAGCGGATCGAACTGCGTACGTCCTGGGCCCAGAGTCGGTCGCGCGCGACTTCCGCGGAGGGTGGGGCGGGTGCGTCGACCGCGGTGCGCGCGTTGTTGCGGCGGTTGCGGCGTTCCATACGACTGACGGTAGAGACCGGGGAGGCCGGAGGCAGCATGCCTTGACGGGTCTCTGATGACTTGGGCGTCAAGGATGCGACAAGAGGCGTCGGCCGCCGCCAAGAGGCAGAGGCGTCGGCCGCCGCTACGAGGCAGAGGCGTCGGCCGCCGCTACGAGGCCCGAGCGGCCCGGCGTCCCGCGGCCCGTCGGCCCAGCACCGGCTCCGCGAGGATGCGGGCCGGGACGGCGATCGGCACCCGCTCGCCGTCCAGCAGGAACTCGGGCCACGCGAGCAGGACCCGTTCCGGGACCAGCGGCTTGGACCGGGGGAAGCGTGGATACCAGAAGACTCCGTCGACGAGCAGCCCCCGAACGCGCGTGGGCACGCCGATGGCCCGCGCCACGGCCTCCAGCACCGCCGTCCGCTGACTGCAGTGGAGTCGACCGGTGTTCGGGTCGTCGTGTACGACGGGGGCGAGAACCCGTCGGTGATAAGGGAATTGAAGCCCGAGAGGCGGGAGAAGGGCGGGCGCGGGCTGTATCTGGTGGACGCCTTCACGGGCGGGTGCTGGGGCGCCGCCCCGGCCGTCCCGTACGACGGACTGTCTCACCCGAAGGGCAAGGCGGTGCGGTTGACCTGTCGATGCCCAGGCGATGAGTCCTGGACCTCCGTACCATTGTCCGATCATGGACTCCAAGGCGCGCGTCAGGATGATCACCGTTCCCCCGGGACGGGTCACGCTCTCGGACCGCCGGACGCGGCGCAGTTGGTCGGTCGAGCTCGCGCCCTACGAGTTGGCCGCGTTCCCGGTCACCCGGGCTCTCTACAGGCAGGTCACCGGGGGGCGGGCCGACCACCGAACGGACCGACTGCCCGTCGAGGGCGTTTCCTGGTGGGACGCCATCCGGTTCTGCAACGCCCTGTCCGGGCGCGAGGGGTTCACACCCGCCTACCACCTGCACGGCGACGGCGAAGGCGTCGAGTGGGACGCCTCCGCCGACGGCTACCGGCTGCCCACCGAAGCAGAGTGGGAGCACGCCTGCCGCGCGGGGACGATCGGCCCGCACTACGGACCGCTCGACGAGATCGCCTGGTACCGCGGCAACTCGCACGAGCGCGTCCACGACGTGGGCGGCAAGCAGCCGAACGAGTGGGGGCTCCACGACATGCTGGGCAATGTCTGGGACTGGTGCTGGGACCTCTACGACTCCGAGGTCTACGGCGAGTACCGGGTGCTGCGCGGCGGCGGCTGGTTCGACGAGCACTGGAGCTGCCGGGCCTCCGCGCGTCGCCGCAGTCACCCCACCTTCCGGGTCGACGACGTGGGATTCCGCGTCGCGCGTTCCTCCGGTCCCGTCCGCCAGAGGGGAACGTCGGCGATTTGACGGCTCAGGTCGGGTCGGCGTCCTGGTCGGCGAAGGTCATGCGCGCGCCTCGGGCCGTGTCCATGTACTCGCGCACCCGGTGGATCAGTCCGTTGCGAAGCTCGAACACGAAGCAGTAGTCGTCGGTACAGCTGTTGCCGTTGGACAGCGTCGTCGCCATGGTCTCTTCCACGCCGTGAAGTCATGGCCCGGAGCCCAGGCACGCCCGCCCGGGCAGGGCCCGGCGGGTTTCCGTCATGGCCGGAGCCTCAGTGCACGGAAGCGGCGTGGTGCGGGCCGTCCAGGTCGACGTGATGCGGCCCGTGGTGGTGGGCGATGCCGACCACCTCCAGGAGGTCGTGCAGGTCGTGGGTGGCGGTGACGGTCGACACCACGGTGAGGGCCAGGCACGCCATCGTGACGAGGGCGAGTCCGGGACGGCGGGCGAGGGGCGGGGCGAGGAGGGCGGCGACCCGGCGGGGGACCGGGCCCGCGCCGGCGGGCGGGCCCCGGCGGCCGAGGACGCCGCGGAAGCCGAGGGTGGAGAGGCGGGGGGCAGGGGTGCCGTGGGCGGCCAGGGCCGCCTTGCCGACCGCGCGGGCGACCCGGCGGCGGTCACCGGTGGCGCGGGCGGCCTGTTCGTCGGCCCAGCGTTCCACGGTGTAGGTGACGGCGGTGGCGAAGGGCCGCAGGAGGGGGTTGGCGGCGGCGCCCAGGCCGGCCAGGGCCACGAACAGGTAGTGGTGGGCGGCGAGATGAGCGCGCTCGTGGGCGAGCAGGATGTCGTGCTCGGCCTTGTCCAGGGTGCGCAGCATGCCGGTGGAGACGACGACCCGCCCGGGCAGTCCCGGCAGCGCGTACGCGTCCGGCGCCTCGTCCTCGACGATGACGAGCCCGTCCGGCGTGGGCATGCACGCGGCGTCCCAGATGGCGGAGGCGATGGAGCGGGCCCGGCGCCACAGCATCCGCGCCGCGGTCAGCAGTGCGCCGCCGAGCAGGAGGCCGGCAAGGAGTGCGACCGGCGGTTCGGCTGGGTCGTTGATCTGCGCGGTGCGGGCCGACCAGTGGCCGAGGCCGGCGAGGAACGGGACGCCTATCAGGCCGGTGATCGCCAGTAGTCCCAGCGAGATGATGGTCGCCACGCCCAGGATCAGCGCGGAGGCGGTGAGCAGCCAGGTGGCCAGGCGCGGTTCACAGCGTTCGGAGAGCGGGCGGGCGCCGAGGGGCGCGATCACGGACAGCAGCAGCGGCAGATAGACGGCGATACGCATCCGGGCGGGCTCCTTGTCCTACCGGTCGGGGTCCGCGTCGGGTCCCAGCAGGTGGCGCAGCAGGTCCGCGTCGGTGTCGGACAGGCTGTCGGCGAAGCGGGCGAGGACCGCCTCGCGGTCGGGGCGCTCCTCGAGCACGGTGCGCATCCGGCGGGCGGCGAACCCGGGGTCGTCGGTGACGGGCGCGTAGGCGTACGCCCGTCCGCGCCGGGTGCGGGTGAGCAGCTGCTTGGTGTGCATCCGGGTGAGGATCGTGACCACGCTGCTGTACGTCAGCTCGCCCCCGAGCCGTTCGGCGACCTCACCCGGGGTCAGCGCGGCCTCGGCCCGCTGGAGTACGCCGAGGATCTCGGACTCCCGCTCGCCGTTGGCCCTCTTGGAGCCCCGAGCCTGTGAATCGCCTGAATCGCGGCCCATGGGTTTGTCGTTCACCCGTCCATCTTCTACAGTCGTGTAAAACTTGAGCTTCTACGGCGGTGTAAATGCTGCCGTGGTCCGAGTCTGCCATGTGTCGCCGTGCGCCCGTTCCCCGGGGGACACGTGCTCGCCCTGTTCACCGCAGAGATGGATCCCATGAGTGCTATCAGCGTCGGCCAGGCCGTCGTACTGGGAGTCGTCGAGGGAGTGACCGAGTTCCTCCCCGTCTCCTCCACCGGCCACCTCAAGATCACCGAAGGGCTGATGAGGATCCCGGTCGACGACACGGCCGTGGTCGGCTTCACCGCCGTCATCCAGGTCGGCGCGATCGCCGCCGTACTCGTGTACTTCTTCAAGGACATCGTGCGGATCGTCTCCGCGTGGGGCCGGGGGCTGCGCGACCGCGAGCAACGGCAGCACCACGACTACAAGTTCGCCTGGTGGGTCATCTACGCCACCGTCCCGATCGTGATCGTGGGCCTCGCCGCCAAGCCGCTCATCGACGGGGCGCTCGGCTCCCTCTGGGTGGTCGCCGTCTCGCTGATCGTCGGCAGCGGCGCGATGTGGGCGGCGGACCAGATGGGCCGCCACAAGCGCGGCGAGGACGACACCACCTTCAAGGACGCGATGCTGGTGGGCTGTTCGCAGATCCTCGCACTGCTCTTCCCGGGCTTCTCGCGCTCCGGCGCCACGATGTCGACCGCGCTCGTCCTCGACCTGGACCGGGTAGCCGCCACCCGGCTCTCCTTCTTCCTCGGCATCCCCGCCCTCACCGGCGCCGGTCTGTACGAGCTGAAGGACGCCGTCGGCGCGGGGGTGGGCGCCGTACCGCTGGCCGTCGGCACCGCCGTCTCCTTCGTCGTCGCCTACGGGTCGATCGCCTGGTTGCTGAAGTTCGTCGCCAAGCACTCCTTCAACGCCTTCGTGATCTACAGGATTGTCGTCGGCGTGCTGCTTCTCGGGCTGCTGGGCTCGGGAGCCCTCAACACCTGAGGGCTCAACGCCTGAACTCCCGACGCCTGAATGCTCAATAGCTGACCGCCGAGCCGGTCGGCGCCGCCGAGCCGGCGGCGGCGACCTCGGTCACCCCTGTGTTTGTTTCCTTCGCCTTTGTTCCGGCGAGTCGGTGACGTCCCCCGTCATGCCCTCACCACTCTGGAGGCTGATCCGCTGTGCCCCACTCCGACAGTCCCACCCGCATCACCGTCATCTCCGCGAGCATGGGGGCCGGGCACGACGGCGCCGCCACCGAACTCACCCGCCACCTCACGGCGGCGGGCTTCCTCGTCGACCGCCACGACTTCCTCGACCTGCTGCCCGCCCGCATCGGGAAGCTGCTCTCCGGCGCCTACCTCCGGCTGCTGACCTGGGCCCCCGCGGGCTACCAGCGCATCTACGCCGCCACCGAGCACGAACGACGCCCCAACCCCGCCGTACGGGCCCTGTTGCGCGGAGCCGAACGCCGCACCCTCGCCACCGTCACCCCCGACACCCGCGCGGTCGTCTCGACCTACCCCGGAGCCAGCCAGGTCCTCGGCGCCCTGCGGCTGCGCGGCCGGCTCGCGATACCGGCCCTGACCTACCTCACCGACTTCTCCGTCCACTCCCTGTGGGTGGCGTCCGGCATCGACGCCCACCTCGCCGCCCACGCGATACCCGCCGCCCAGGCGCACGAGCAGGGCGCGGCGGGCGTCACCGTGACCGGCCCGATGGCCGACCCGCGCTTCACCCCCGCCGACGAGGACGAACGGCGTGCCGCCCGCACCCGTTTCGGCCTCCCCCAGGACACCTCGCTCGCCCTGCTGGTCGCGGGCTCATGGGGCGTCGGGCCCGTGCGGGAGGCCGCCGCCGAGATCCTCGACACCGGGGTCGCGCTGCCGGTCGTGGTCTGCGGACGCAATCACACGCTGGCCGAACGGCTGCGCGCGGACGGCATCGCCCATGTGCACGGCTGGGTGGACGACATGCCCGGCCTGATGCACGCGTGCGACGTCCTCGTCCAGAACGCGGGCGGGCTCACCTCGCTGGAGGCGCTCGCGGGCGGACTCCCGGTCGTCAGCTACCGCTGCATACCCGGGCACGGCCAGACCAACGCCGCCGCGCTCGACGAGGCGGGCCTCGCCCCCTGGGTCCGCGAGCCGGACCAGTTGGCGCCGGCCCTGACCGAACTCCTCCACGGTCCGCGCGGCCGGGCGCAGCGCGAGGCGGGCCTGGCCCTGTTCACCGCGGCCCCCGGTCCCGTACCGGCCGTCACGGCGATGGCCCGTGGCCCGCTGTCCGCCGTACGCCCGGGACGTCGGGGTTCCTCGACCGCGGTGCCGGCGGGGACGCCGGACCTGTCCGCAGCCCCCATACCGTCCCAGCGCCGTCCGGCCGACGCGCTGACCGGCGCAACGGCCGACGCGCTGACCGCCGTAACGGCCGACGCGCCGCGCCTTCCCATCGCCGCGCGGTTCGCCGCCAGGTCACGGCAGGCCCGGCGCCGTACGGTCTTCATGGTCGCCGCCGTCGCGGCCACCGTCTCCCTCGGTATCGGCGCCCCGCTCGCCTACGCCTACGGGGAGTCCCCGGGCCACCACTTCGGTGCGCTCACCCACTACCTGGAGGACGACGACCGATGAGGTCAGGCCCGGGCCAGTTGGCCCGTAGCGTTCGGCGGGCCGGGGCGATCGCCCTGCCCGCGCTCGCCGCCGCGCACGCCGCGCCGGTGATCTCCACCTTCGGCCCGCTCCGCAACCGGGCCATGCCCCGGCTCGCCGGCCGCGGCCGCCCCGACCATGTCGCGCTCACCTTCGACGACGGGCCCGACCACCTCTCCACCCCGCACTTCCTGCGGCTGCTGGACGCCCGGGGCATCCGGGCGACCTTCTTCCTGCTGGGCTCGATGCTGGCCCGCTCGCCCGGCCTGGCCAAGGAGATGGCCGCCGCCGGGCACGAGATCGGCATCCACGGCTGGCACCACCGCCCCCTGCTGCTGCGCGGCCCGCGCGCCACGTACGACGACCTCGCCCGGGCCCGCGACGCCGTCGCCGACGTCACCGGCCGCCCGCCCACGCTGTTCCGGCCGCCGTACGGGGTGATGAACACCGCCGCCCACCTCACCTGCCGCCGCCTCGGGCTGACCCCGACGCTGTGGACGGCCTGGGGCGAGGACTGGCGCAAACGGGCCACCCCGGACTCCGTCCACCGCACCGTCACCCGCGATCTGTCCGGCGGCGGCACCATCCTGCTGCACGACTCCGACTGCACCTCGGCCCCGGACTCCTGGCGCACCACCCTCGCCGCCCTGCCCCGCGTCCTCGACACCTGTGAGACGTACGGCTGGCGCGTCGGGCCCCTGCGAGAGCACGGAGTCCCGGGCCTCTGACACGTCAGCGGCCGTGCGGACACGCGCAGTCAGACGAGGTGGGCGAAGACCACCAGGTTCTCGGTGTAGTCCTTCGCCGAATGGTCGTAGTCGCCGGCGCAGGTGATCAGCCGGACCTCGGCATCGCGGGTGTCGGCGTACACGCGCTTGTCGGGGAAGTCGTCCTTCGCGAACGTGTCGGCGCTGTCGACCACGAAGGTGGCGTCACGCCCGTCGGCCCTCTTCACGGTGAACTGGTCCCCCTCCTCCAACTCCCTGAGGTTGGCGAAGACGGCCGCGGAGGTGGTCGTGTCGACGTGACCGGCGATGATCGCGGCCCCTGGCTCGCCGGGGGACACGCCCTTGGCGTACCAGCCGACCAGGTTCGTGTCGTCGGCGGTCGGAGGCTGGAGCTTGCCCGCGGCGTCGACTGCCAGTTCGGTGAAGGGGGCGTCCACGTCGATCTTCGGGATGAGCAGCCGCGTCGGCTCGGACCGCGGCAGATGCTTGCCCGCCGGCCGGCCCGAGGACGACGGTGCGTGGCCCGCCGCGGCATGGGGCTTGGCCGAGGGGTCGGAGAGGTCGGAGGGCTTGCCATGGCCGCCGAACAGGCTCAGCGCCAGGACCAGGATTCCGACGCACCACACGAACAACGGCACGCCGGGCCGCGGGCCCTGGATCGGCGTCACGGACTGTGGCTCGACAGGGGAGGACAACCGGGATGCCATCGGGCACCACCTCACTGGAACACGTACGGAACAACTCACTGGACTACGGCGGCGGCGCCGGCGCGGCACCGGGGCAACCAGCCGGGCCGCCACGCTGTGCGCAGGAGGCGGCCCGGGCTGCTATGTCGTCAGGCATGGATCAGGACAGGCCGTCCGCCGCACGCCTGCGGCGCACCACGTAGACGCCCGCACCGGCGAGAGCCAGGACCGCCAGCCCACCGGCCGTCGTCCCCGTCGTGGCGAGCGCACCGCCACCCGTGTGCATGCCGCCGCGGGGCTTGTCGCGCTCCGAGTCCGAGTCGTCCTTGCCACGGCCGGAACCCGAGTCGTCGTTGCCCTTGTCGCCCTTGTCGCCCTTGTCCTTGTAGGTCTCCGGGTCGAACTTCTCGTCGTCCTTGTTCCAGTCGTCGCTGCGTACGGCGCTGAGGGCGCCGCCGCCGGTGTGCATGCCGCCGCGGGGCCCGCGGCGCTCGGAGCCGGAGTCGTCGCCCTTGCCGTGGTCGGAGCCGCCCTTCTTGCCGTGTTCGGAGTCCGACGAGTCGCCCTTGTCACGGTCGGAGCCGGAGTCGCTCTTGCCGTGGTCGGAGCCGGAGTCGTCCCTGCTCGAGTCGTCACCGCGCACGGCGGTCAGCGCTCCGCCGCCCGCGTGCACCCCCCCGTTCGGCTTGTCGCGCTCCTTGCTGTAGGAAGAGTCATCGTGGCCCCCTTCACCCGCCGTGGCGGCGAGGGCACCTGGTGCGCCGATCGCGAGGGCGGCCGTGGCCGTCGCGGTGGCGAGGAGCATGCGGGCAGATCGCATCTTCGGAGTCCTTCCGTCGCAGCCAGGCAGCTGACACTGCGTCAGCTCGTGAGAACCCGACCCCGACGTGATCCACCGTCAATCCGCCAGGCTCCGCGCACCACTCGAGCCGCTCACCTGGCGCACCCCCGAGGCCGCGTCCACCCGGCCCATTCGGCCAACCGATGACTCGTCAGACTCCACTGACCTGCTGTTTCACCAGGGACGAGCGGCTGTTCCCCCGCCCGCACCGCGCCTCGGGTACTACCCGATCGGCGGCAACACGACTGCGCGCCCCGCACCTTCGGTCCGCCGCGGCCCCGGCGCGTCCTTGCCCCTCCACCCCGCACCACGCCGGTCACACTGACCTCAGACACCCCCACCCCCGCGAGGTCCCCCATGGCGTACGGCCTGGCCCGCCGAGAGCTGCGGCCGAGAGTTCCGCTGCGGCACGGGGAGGGCGACAAGCACCACCTGACCAGCGTCGAGGGGCTCGCCGCGCTCTCCCTGGACGCGCTGAGCTCGGTGGCGTACGGACCCGAGGCGATCGTGCTCGTACTGATCGCCGCCGGAACGGGCGCGCTGTCCGCCACGCTGCCGGTGACGCTCGTCATCGCCGGACTGCTGGCGGTGCTCGTCGTGTCGTACGGACAGGTGATCGCCGTGCATCCGGACGGCGGCGGCGCGTACGCGGTGGGGAAGAAGGATCTCGGACCGACCGTCAGCCTGCTCGCGGCGGCCAGCCTGGTCGTCGACTACGTGCTGACCGTGACGGTCAGTCTGGCGGCGGGCGCGGCCAGCCTCGCCTCCGCGTTCCCGGTGCTCGGCTCGCACCTGCTCGCGATCTGCCTGATCGGGCTCGCCCTGCTCACGGCCGTGAACCTGCGCGGTGTGGCCGAGAGCGCGCGGGTGCTGATGCTGCCCACCGTGCTGTTCATCGTGAGCATCCTGGGCATCGTCGTGCTCGGCCTGGTGCGAGGCCATCCCGTGGCGGTCGTCGGCACCGACCGGCCCGTCCACGCCACCGAGGCGTTGAGCGTCCTGCTGCTCCTCAAGGCGTTCTCCTCCGGCTGCTCCGCGCTCACCGGAGTCGAGGCCATCGCCAACGGCGTGCCCTCCTTCCGCGAGCCGCGCGTCAAACGCGCCCAGCGCACGGAGCTGATGCTCGGCGCCCTGCTCGGTCTGATGCTCATCGGCATGGCCCTGCTGATCCGCCGCGACCATGTCGCCCCGCGCGGCGGCGTGACCGTACTCGCGCAGCTGACGGCGGGCGCGTACGGGACGGGATGGCCGTACTACGCCACCAACCTCATCGTCACCCTGGCCCTCGCCTTCGCCGCGAACACCAGCTTCGGCGGTCTGCCCGTCCTGATGAGCCTGCTCGCCAAGGACCACCGGCTGCCGCACCTCTTCGGGCTGCGCACGGAACGGCCGGTGTACCGCTGGGGCGTGGTGACCCTCGCCCTGCTCGCGGCCGCTCTCCTGATCGCCGTGAACGCCGACACCCACAGGATGATCCCGCTCTTCGCGATCGGCGTGTTCATCGGCTTCACCATCAGTCAGACCGGTCTCGTACGGCACTGGGCGGGACAGCGTCCGCACGGCTGGCTGCGGCGCGCGGTCCTCAACGGGGTCGGCGCGGTACTGACCGCCGTGGCGGGCGTCGTCCTGCTCACCACCAAGTTCCTGGAAGGGGCCTGGGTGGTGGTCGTCGCCATCCCGCTGCTGATGCTGCTGTTCGACCGCATCCAGCGCTACTACACGACCGTCGGCCGGGAACTCGGACTCGGCGAGGTCCCGCCGCCCGTGCGCGTCGGCGACTCCCTCGTCATCGTGCCGGTCGGCGAGGTCAGCAGACTCACCCAGCACGCGCTGTCCGCCGCCCGCGCCCTCGGGCACGAGGCGGTCGCGGTCGCCGTGCACGCCGACCCGGCCAAGGTCCGTGCCCTCAGGGAGAGTTGGGAGCGCTGGAACCCGGGTGTACGCCTGGATGTCGTCGACAGCCCGCAGCGCTCGCTCGTGGAACCGATCGTCGACTACGTCCGCAGGGCGCAGGAGGGAGGACGGCAGATCGCCGTCCTCATCCCCGAGGTGGAGCCCCTCCACCGCCGCTACCAGATCCTCCAGAACCAGCGCGGTCTGCTCCTCGCCGCCGCGCTGCGGGCCCGTACGGACGTGGTCGTCTGCGTGGTGCCGTACCGGCTCAGCCTCTGAACCGGCCGCCGGGCCGGAGCCTGATCCCGAAGAGGGGCCCCACAGACCGATGTCCCGGCGGCCCATGTCGTCCAGCGACTCACGCCGTACGAGGACACGGGCGATGCCGTCCGACACCGCGACCATCGGCGAGCGGCCGACGAGGTTGTAGCCGGAGGCCATGGACAGTGCTTCTCGCTGACGGAGGCCCGACGCGCTGCCCCGGACCCGTAACGCGCCCCTGACGTGGGAGCCTCGGTCGCTCAGGACCTGTCCTCGGTCAGCTCCCGCGCGTCGAGCGGCAGCCACAGCCGGATACGGCGGTGCACCGAGGCGAGCTCGCGGGACAGGGGCGAGGGCGGCAGGGCCAGCACCGGGCAGACGGCGTGCGCGAGGCAGTACCGGGCGACGGACGGGAACAGCGACCGGTGCAGCCTTCCTCGGCACCCCGGGCCCACCACCAGCAGGTCGTCGGCCCGGTCGGCGGTCTCGACCAGCGCCCGCCCCGGTGTGCCCCGTACGACAAGACCCCGGTACGGGACCCCGGGCCCCGCGTCGCCGAAGGCGGTGTCGAGCGCAGCGAGCAGCCGCCGGCCGGCGTCCCGCCGGAGCGTGGCCATCGGCAGTGGACTGAGCGCACTGCGGTGGGCGAAGTCACCACCGGGCGGCTCCCAGGCGATCACGACCAGCAGCTCGGCCCCGCCGCGCCGGGCCTCGTCGGCGGCCCGGCGCAGGGCCGCCAGGCTCCCCGGCGAACCGCTCGCTCCGGCGACCACGCGCGGTCCCCGCTCTTCCTCGCTCATCGCTCGCGCACTCCTCGGCGTCGGTCCACACACGTACCCGTCCGCCATCGAAGGGCCGCGGGGCGGCGGCGGACCGACGCCTTGGCGCGGGCCTGACGGCGCGGGTGTGATTCCTGACGCCCCCCTGACGCCCCCGGCACCGCGGGGCCGGGCGCGGGGCGCACGCTCGAACCGGGCTCTGACGTCGGTCTTACCCCTTGCTGGCACACTGGCCGTCCGTTCCGGGAAATCCGGGGAAGGAGTACCGCATGTCGATGGTCGGCAACCTGCGCAAAGTCGCCCGTCTGGCACGCGGCGGACGCCGGGTGGACCTGAGTCACCCCGCCCGCTCCCCGCTCGGCTCCGCCGTCGTCAACTGCGTGATCTACCGCGACGGCGTCCGCCAGGAGGCCGCGCCCAGCGTCGAGGAGTCCGTCGCCCGGGTCCGCAAACGCGGCGGCCAGGGCTTCGTCTGGCTGGGGCTGCACGAGCCGACCGAGACGGAGTTCGCCCGGGTCGCCGAACTGTTCGGCCTGCACCCGCTCGCCGTCGAGGACGCGGTCCACGCCCACCAGCGCCCCAAGGTCGAGCAGTACGGCGACGTCCTGTTCGCCGTCTTCAAGACGGTCTCCTACGTCGAACACGCCGAACTGACCGCCACCAGCGAGGTCGTGAACACCGGCGAGATCATGGTCTTCGCAGGCCCCGACTTCGTGGTGACCGTGCGGCACGGACGGCACGGCTCCCTCGGCCCCCTGCGCGAGGACCTGGAGGCCGAGCCGGAGCAGCTGGCCAAGGGCCCGGCCGCGGTGCTGCACGCCATCGCCGACCACGTCGTGGACGACTACCTGACCGTCACGGACGCCGTCCAGGACGACATCGACCAGGTGGAGACGTCCGTCTTCTCACCCCGCGGTGCCAAGGGCGCCGACGCCGGCCGCATGTACCAGCTCAAGCGCGAACTCCTCGAACTCAAACGCGCGGTGGTCCCCCTCGGCCGCCCTCTCCACATCCTGGCGACCGAGCCGATGCGCCTCATCGCCCCCGAGATACAGGCGTACTTCCGTGACGTCGCCGACCACCTGACCCGGGTCACCGAACAGATCACCGCCTTCGACGGCCTCCTCGACTCCATCCTCCAGGCCCACCTCGCCCAGGTCTCCGTCGCCCAGAACGAGGACATGCGCAAGATCACGGCCTGGGCCGCGATCGTCGCCGTACCGACGATGGTGTGCGGCGTCTACGGCATGAACTTCGACCACATGCCCGAACTCCACTGGCGCTTCGGATACCCCCTGGCCCTCACGGTGATCGCCGCGGCGTGCTTCGTCATCCACCGGGGGTTCAAGCGCAACGGCTGGTTGTGACCGCGGACCGGAGAAGTCCCTGTGTCCGGAGGCCAGGGATGCGGACCCGGGCCGGACCTTCTCGAAACCCTCTCTCGCTCGCGGTCGAACTCCCCGATGGACCCCCGGTTCAGACGCTCGCCCCGCCGGTCAGCAGCCGGGCGAGCGTGCTCACCGCCCCGTCGATCTCGCGGGCGCATCCGTACAGGACAGAATGGGGTCTCCCCCACGGGTCCGAGATGTCGTCCTCGGCCGGCGGGACCGGGGCGGTGGCACCCCGACGGCCGGCCGGGGCCGCGACCACGGCGTCGAAACCGTCCACGACCCGCGGGACCTCGCCGTCAGGTACGCCGCCCTGCGCGGTCGCCGCGCTTTCCCCGCCCCGCACTTCATCGGCTCCCCCCACGGCGAGCCGCACGAACTCCTTCAGGGTGAAGCAGCGTCGCATCGCCGACGGCGCGAGCCGCACCGCCGCCTCCCGGTGCTCGCGTGCGAGCCCGAGGACCAGCGTTGCTCCCGCGACGAGTCGCGCGGTGAGCGGGCGGGCGGTGAAGCCGGAGCCGTCACCGCCCAGTTCCTCCAGTACCGCCCTGGTGGAGGCCTCCATGCCGGACCAGGGCCGCGCCTGCGTTCCGGCGCTCTCCGGCCTCAGGGCCGAACCGGGCGGAAGCCTCGCGGACAGCAGCCGCTCGGCGAGCACCGAGCGGTGCACGTTGCCCGTGCAGACGAACAGGACCCGGGTCATTTCCCGCTCGCGAGACGTGTCGCCGCGGCGGCTTCCTTCCGGGGGTCCGACACACGAGGAGCGGGCAGCTCGCCGTACGACCCGTAGGTGCCGTAGCGATCGCCCCGGGGCACCGGAGCCATGTTGAAGACGGTGCCGAGGACGCGGACACTCACGCGGTCCAGCGATTCCGCGGCGGTGCGGACCTGTTCCCGGCTGGTCTTCGCGGCTCGGACGACGAGCAGCGCGCCCTGGGTGAAGGAGGCGAGTCCGAGGGTGTCGGCGACCGGCAGCAGCGGCGCGGTGTCGACGATCACGACCTCGTAGGTGTCCGCCAGTTCGCGCAGTACCTCTTCCATGCGCGCCGAGGCGAGCAGCTCCGTGGGGTTCGGCGGTACGGCGCCGCTGGTGAGAACCGAGAGCCGGCCGTCGGCCTGCTGCATCACGTCCTCGATGCGGGCCTGTCCGATGAGCACGGTGGTCAGACCGGCGTCCTGGACGAGACCGAAGGTCGACGCCACGCACGGTCGGCGCAGGTCGCCGTCCACGAGGCAGGTGGAGAGACCTGCCTCGGCGAGCGAGAGGGCGAGGTTCACCGCGGTGTTGGTCTTGCCCTCACCAGGCATCGAACTTGTCACCGCGATGATCCGGGGCGGCTCGTCGACCTGCGCGAACTGCAGGTTGGTGCGCAGCTTGCGGAAGGCCTCGGCACGGTGGGAGTGCCCGTCGGCGCTGACGAGCGGTTGTTTGGGGACGTTCCTGTCGTACGGGATGGTGCCGAGACCCGGCAGTGTGGTGAACTCGCCCAGCGCCTCGCTGGTCTTGAGGGTGGTGTCGAGGGTCTCGCGCAGGGTGACGAGTCCGGCACCGAGCAGCAGGCCGCCGAGCACTCCTGCGGCCAGGTTCAGCAGCGGGCGGGGTGAGACCGGACCGGTGGGGGCGACGGCTTCCTGGGTGACGCCCAGGGAGACGGGCGAAGTGCCGTCGCCCGTACGGCGGTTCTTTCCTGACTGCTCCGAGCCGGGCGCGGGCTTGGGCGCCTCCAGTCGCTCGACGACCGCGCTGAACCGCTGCGCCACGGCGTTGGCGATGCGCGCCGCACGCTCGGGCTCGGTGTCCCGGACGGTGATGTCGATGAGCACGGTGTTGAGCGGGGCGACGGCGGTGATCCGCGACGCCAGTTCCTCCGGAGTGGTGCGCAGTCGCAGCTCCTTCACCACGGGCCGGGTCACCTGACGGGTGGTCACGATCGCGGCGTACGACTGAACGCGCGCCTGCGAGAAGCTCTGCCCCTGGTTCATCTGGGCGGTGTCGTCGCCGGTGCGGGTGGCGACGAAGAGCTGGGTCCTCGCCTCGTAGACGGGTGTGCTCAAGCTCGTCGCGGCGAGCGCCGCCCCGGTCGCGAGAACGAGACAGACCACGACGGTCGGCCAGCGTCTGGCAAGAGCCTTCAGGAATCCGTGGAGATCCAAGCTGCACCCCTCATGGGACCGAGGGAACCACCCGAAATGGAATGTTCTGTTCCCTATGTACGCAGCCGACGATAGGGACTCGCGCACGTCAACCGGGGGAGCCACCCCTGTGTCGGCCCGCCGAACGTGGGCCATTGGGAAGTGAGCGCTCCACCATCCGGTGGCTTCTGGCGGGCGTCACGCCAGTCGGTACCTATATATCCCATTTATTCCATGTATCTAGATGTTGGTACCCAGATCCTGCTCACGGCCGACGCTGCGGCTTGGCCCGGACTGAAGTCGAGGAGAGTGAAGAAGATGACGACACCGCCCAGATGGCGGGTTGCTCTGGCATCGGCAGCATCTGCTGCCGTGCTCGTCGCGGCACCGCTGGTGGGGGCGCAGACCGCCCATGCGCAGTACCCGCCACCGCCCCCGAGCCTCACCCTCAGCCGCACCACGCTGCCCGCCGGAAGTGCACTGACCTTCCGCGGCACCGGCTTCGCCGCCAGGCAGCTGGTCACCGCGGCGCTGTTCTCGAAGGAAGTCGACCTGGGCAGGTACAGGGCGGACAGGAGAGGAGTCGTCAGAGGCACGGTGACCATCCCCAGGCGCACCGTGCTGGGCCGCCACACGTTCAAACTGATCGCCCGCCACCCCAGCCTGACGCTTTCGGTCCGCATCAGGGTGCAGGGCAGGGTCGGTCGGCCAGGCGGCGAATCCGGCGTTTCGTGGAAACCCCATCACCGCCCGAACCTCGCGGAAACAGGCAGTGAAAAGGCGCTGGCGCTGGGCGGCACCGCGGCGGGGCTGGTCGCGGCGGGCGGGGGCACGATGCTGGCCGTGCGCCGTCGCCGCAGTTCATGACGGAGCAGGACATCGGCACGGCGGAACCACGGCGTCCCGGCCCCGGCCGAGACGCCTTCCGCATGCGCGGGCCCGGCCGCTCCCGCAAGGGGGCACCGGGCCGCCGTCGCGTGCTCAGGAACACCCTGCTGGCCGCCGCGGCGCTTCCCCTGGCCGGCGCCGTCTGGATCGGTGTCACCGGGCTGCTCGCCCGTTCGGAGCTGATCGCGGCAGGACGGGACCTCGACGCGCTGCGGCAGTCGGTGGCGCCCGTGCCCGGTGCCGCCTCCGGTGCCGTGCCCGCGTCCGCCCGGGAGCGGGAAGTGCGTTCCGCCGCTGCCCACGCCGCTCGGGCGCATCGCCTCACCACCGGCCCGGCCTGGTACTCCGCAGCCGCGCTGCCCTTCTTCGGCGGCCCGTTCAGGACCGTGCGCGGGGCCGCGTATGCGGCCGACCGGCTGGCCGGCGATGTGCTGTCCCCGCTGGTGCGAGCCTTGCCGGCGCCCACGCCGGACAGCCGCGGTGACGGGATGTCCGAGGCCCTCATGACCTTGCAGAAGCACGCACCGGAAGTCGTCCGGGCCGCCCGCGCCGCGGTCGAGGTGCAGGCCGACGTGCACGGGCTGCCCCGGTCCACCTGGTTGCCGGCGGCCGACCGGGCCCGGGCCGGGCTCGCGCGGCAGGTCGACCGCCTCGGCCCGGTGATGACCGACGCCTCCCTGGCGGCCCGCGTCCTGCCGCCCATGCTCGGCGCCCAAGGGGAACGGCGCTATTTCCTCGCGTTCCAGAACATCGCCGAGGCGCGTGGTACCGGGGGCGTTCCGGGGGCTTTCGCCGTGCTGTCGGCCGACCGGGGGCATCTGTCCTTCGAGCGGTTCGGCAACAACACCGAGATGGCCACGACGAAGACGGACCTCGACCTGGGAGCCGACTTCACGGCCCGCTACCAGGGCAGCGAGCCCACCCGCGTGTGGGCCAACTCCAACATGAGCCCGCACTTCCCCTACGCGGCGCGCATCTGGGCCGCGGCGTGGCGCGAACATACCGGCGAGCGCGTGGACGGCGTGTTCGCCGTCGACCCCGCCACGCTGAGCCGTTTGCTGCGCGTCACCGGCCCGGCCCGCATGGCGGGCGGCACCGAGCTGACCGCCGACAACGTCGTGGACCTCACCGAACGGGCCAGCTACGCGATGTACGACGACGTCGCCCGGCGCAAGGCGTTCTTCGTCGAGGCGGCCCGCGCCGCCGCCGGACCCCTGATCACGTCGACCGGCGACATGCGCCGGCTGCCCGCCCTGCTCGTCGCCCTGAACGACGCCCAGCGGGAGGGACGGCTGAAGGTGTGGAGCGCGCATGCGGCGGAGCAACGTCTCATCGAGTCGCGCCCCTACGCGGGCACGCTTCCGGAGACTCCCGGCCCCTTCGCGGGGCTGGTGGTGAACAACGCGGCCGGCGGCAAGTTGGACTACTACCTCGACCGGAGCCTGACCTGGGAAGCGGGCGCCTGCTCCGGCGGCGACCGCACGGTCACAGCAATCATGACCCTGACAAACCGGGCGCCGGCCTCCGGCCTGCCCGACTATGTGACCTTGAGGGGGGACTCCCCTCCCTACCGCACCCGGCCGGGCGACAACCGGCTCCTGGTGTCGTACTACGCGGGCGTCGGCGCCACCCTGACCGGCGCCACCCTGGACGGCCGTCCGGCGCAGCTCGCGCCCGGCGTCGAACGTGGCCACTCCGTGTACACGCTGGACCTGGAGCTGCCCGCCCGCTCCCGCCGCACGCTGGTGCTGCACCTGCTGGAGCCGCACGCGGACGGCGCCCCGGTCCTTCTGCGGCAGTCCCTGGTGACGCCGCTGCAAGCCACTCTGCGACCGGGCGGTTCCTGCCGTGTCTGAGCGCCCGTGCCGCACCGGGGCGGCCGTGCTCGTGGGTGTCCTGCTGCTCGCGTCGTGCGCGGCGGCAGAGCGCGCCCCGGACGACCCGGCAGGCGGGGCCGCGGGTGGGCGGCGGGTCGCCGCCCACCGGGTCGAGCACCTGCGGGTCAAGGTGCTCAAGACCTTTCCGCACGACCCGCAGGCGTTCACCCAGGGACTCGAGATGGCCGGCGACACGCTCTACGAAGGCACCGGCATCTCCAGCCGGTCCTCGGTACGGGCAGGGCCTTTGGGCAAGAAGCCCACGGTCCGCACGGCACTCCCCGCGCCCCTGTTCGGTGAGGGCATCACCGTGGTCGGCCGAACCCTGTGGCAGCTCACCTGGCGGAACCGGACCGCCATCGAGCGCGACGCCAGGACGCTCGCGGAGCTGCGTCGCGTCCCGTACCGGGACGAGGGCTGGGGCGTGTGCCTCGAGCGGGCCCGGCACCGGCTGGTGACCAGCGACGGTTCGTCACGGCTGACGTTCCGTGACCCCAGGACGCTCGCGAAGACGGGCGAGGTCGCCGTGACCGAAGGGGGTCGCCCGGTGACGGAGCTGAACGAGCTGGAGTGCGTCGGTGCCGCCGTGTATGCGAACGTGCTCTTCACCGACCGGATCGTGCGCATCGATCCCGCCACCGGAGCGGTGACGGCGAGCATCGACGCCTCGGGCCTGCTGCGTGACGACGAACTCGTCCCGGGGGCCACGCTGAACGGTATCGCGGCGGTCCCCGGCACGGATCAGTTCCTGATCACGGGGAAGTTCTGGCCCAGAATGTTCCGTGTGGTGTTGGTCTCGGGCTGACGAACGGGCGGCCCCCGCGCATGCCAAGGCGGCTGGGCTCGTAAAGGTCCGCACGCCCCCGTGCGACCCTCCAGCACCCTCCCGCGGAAGCGCCCTGCCGGGGACTCTCGCCTCTCGGACCCGGCGTCTGCATATGCACCAGGCATGGAGATCTGCTCATCGGGTGAGAGTTGCCCGCAGCCCAGCGTCGCGCCCCGCTGTTCGGCGGGCGGCCATTCACACTCGAATAGTCCTTTTTTGATGCGCTTGGAGGGCGAATGTGGCTGTTCGGGGAGACGATGCCCCACGTACCAGTGGCAAGACCTGCGCAGGCACAGGTCATCCGGGAGCGGCCGCCGACCGGCCGCCGCACCGGCAAGCCCGTCTGGTACGCGCCGGCCGCCGTCATCGGCGACGTGACCGGCGCCGCCGTGCCGGTGTATCTGGCCTTCGCGCTGACCGGCGGCACGCATGCCGCGGCCTACGCGATGGTGGCGGCCGCAGCATGGCTTCTCGTGCGCGGCGCACGGGACCGCTACGGCGAGCGCTGTCTCGGTGAGCGCGACAACATCGGCCCCGCGCTGCAGGACTGGCTGGTACTGGTCGGACTGCTCGCGGTGGTGCGGGCGGCGACAGGCGAGGAGTCCCCGTTCCTCCTCGCGCTGGCCGCCCTGGTGCCCTGCGCCCCGATGAGCGCCGCCGTACAGAATCTGATCCACCGCCATCTGGCCGCGCGACGCCGCGACGGCCGGGCCGTCCGCAGGGCCCTGGTGATCGGGGAGGCGAACGCCGTCGACGGTCTGGTGAGCCACCTCGCGAAGCGGACGGACCACGAGTTCGTCGTCGTCGGGGTGTGCCCGATCGGCGACGAGGACCCGCACGCACTGGCCCCGGTCGCCACCCGTATCGGCCGGCAGGCACCGCCGCGCCCGTCGGCCGACTCCGCCCCGGTGCTGGCGGCGGCCCGGCGGCTCTACGCGGACGTGGTCCTCGTCGTGCCGGGACCGTACATGAACGGAACACGCCTGCGGCGGCTGTCGTGGGCGCTGCACGGCGAGGAATGCCCGCTCGTTGTCGTACCGGGTCTGACCGAGGTTGCCGGGCGCCGGGTGGGCGTCCTCTCCGTGGCCGGGATCACCATGCTGAGCGTGGCCCCGCCCCTGAGGCGGGGGCTTGCGACGCTGCTCAAGTCGGTGACGGACCGGCTGGGCGCGGCGCTGCTGATCGTGCTGCTCGCCCCGGTGTTCGTGGCGGTGGCCCTCGCCGTTCGGATGGACTCCCCGGGCCCGGTCGTGCACCGGCAGACGCGCATCGGACGCGGCGGAAAACCGTTCACCATGGCCAAGTTCCGCACCATGGTCGCCGACGCGGAGCGGCTGAGGCATCAGCTGACCGGGACCAACGAGCAGGACGGCCGCATGTTCAAGATCCGCCGCGATCCGCGGATCACCCGCGTCGGCCGGGTGCTGCGCCGCTGCTCCCTGGACGAGCTGCCCCAGCTGTTCAACGTGGTGCGGGGACACATGTCCCTGGTGGGTCCGCGACCGCCGCTGCCCGACGAGGTCGCCGGTTACGACGAGGTGGAGCGGCGCCGGCTGGCCGTCAAGCCGGGACTCACCGGCCTGTGGCAGGTCAGCGGCCGCTCCGACCTCTCCTGGGACGAGACGGTCGCCCTGGACCTCAGGTACGTGGACAACTGGTCCCCGTCGGGGGACCTCGGGGTGCTGTGCCGGACGGTGGGGGCCGTCGTGGCGGGCAGGGGCGCCTACTGAGCGGCTGCCCGCCCCGCCACCACACCCGCCACCACGCCCGACAGCACCGACGGCATCCACACCCGCCACCACGCCCGACAGCACCGACGGCATCCACACCCGCCACCGCGCCCGACAGCACCGACGGCATCCACACCCGCCACCGCGCCCGACAGCACCGACGGCATCCACACCCGCCACCGCGCCCGACAGCACCGACGGCATCCACACCCGCCACCACGCCCGACAGCACCGACGGCATCCACTGACGTCCACGGACATCCACCAGCACCGGCGATCCTCCTGGAGGGCCCATGCCGACCGGAATCCCCACCGACCACTCGCCCCGGGACCGTTTCGGCCCGGACCACCGTGCCCCGGGCCGCCTCGGCTCGCCCAACGAGGCCACGGACGTGCTCGCCCTGGCGGACCGGCTCTTCCGGTGGGCCGACGCCCGCGACTGGGCGGGCCCGGACCCGTACGACGGGCTGACCGGCCCGCTGGGACGGCTTGCCGTGCACCGTGTGCTTCGGCAGGCGCTCCTGCAGACCGTCAAACGCAGCCGGATCGACCTGCGTCCGGCCCTGGGCATTCACCCACTGCGCACCGCGACGGCCGCCGGAACCGCGGCCGGCGCCTGCGCCCGGCTCTCGTCCTCCCCCGTGTGGCGGGAGCGAGCCCTCCGACTGGGCCGGTCGGCGGCCGCCGAGCAGCTGTCCGGGCGCCACGCCGGGCTGTGGCGCTACGAGTTCGACGTGCAGACCCGCTGGGCGTACTACCCCGCCTCCGTCCCGAACCTCGTGGCCACCACCTTCTGCGCGGACGGCTGTCTGGACACCGGGACGCTCGACGACGAGGCGGTACGGTGCCTTGCTCACGGGCTCCTGGAACACCTGTACAACGGCGAGTTCTTCACCTACACACCGGCCAGTGACGTCCTCGTCCACAACGCCAACCTCATGGGTGCCGCGCTCGCCGCCCGCCTGGCCCGCACCGGGACGCCGCCCGCCGATCTGGCGAACCGCCTGACCGATGCCGCGTACGGTGCCGTCGAGGTGAGTCTGCTCGGGCAGCGCCCCGACGGCTCGTGGCCCTACGGACGGGGCCCGCGGCTGGGCTGGGTGGACGGCTTCCACACGGGGTACGTGCTGCTGCGCCTCGAACAGGCGGGAACGCTGCTCGGCGTCGACGTCCGACGCTCCCTCGAACGGGGAGTGGCCTACTACCTGCGGCACCTGTTCGACGGCCCCCTGCCCCGCTACTTCGCGGACGGCCGGAGCAGACGGGACCCGAACAACGACGCGACAGCGGTACGGATGGCGGCGTGGGCGGCCGAACACGGCTTCGCCGCGGCCGACTTCGCGTACGCCGTGCTGGCGGCCGTGGTGGACCGCTACCCGGGCCTCAACACGGACACGCGGGCTGGCGGCTCCCACGAGAACAGGGCCCTCTGGGAATCACCCCGGTGGAGCACCGCTCCCCTTCTGGACGCGCTGACCGCTCTTCACACCGCCCTGCCAAGGCGGCCACAGCCCGCCGCCGTGGCCGTTCAGCCGACGGCGGCCGCCTCGTAGCCCGCCAGCACGTCGCCGGTCAGCTGAGCGCAGGCATCGTCCAACCGCAGAAGACGGTGCGTCGTCGGCCGGGCTCACGCTGCTGGGTATCTGCCGGCCCGCGTCCGAGTGCCCGCGCACTGCTGACAGCAACACCGGCGCCTACCGGTCCTTCGTCGCGGGACCGCACCGTTCCGCGGTCGTCTCGGAGGTGTTCGTCGCCGCCGACTCATCGGTCCGTCACTTCGGCCTCATGTGGACCCACAGGTGCCAGCCCGCGACGCGGCCACCGGGAAGAGGGTGGACTGGCAGCGGCGGTGCGTGCATGAAGTGCTTGTGCACCCGAACGAGAGAGAAGTCCGGGAAGTGCTGACGCGCCGTGCGCACGTCGTAGACGCGTGAGTGCGGGTTGTCCGGCCCGTCGGTGTTGTGGTGGATGAACTGCCGCATCCTCAGATAGCTGCACAGCCCCGCCCGGCGCGCGTTCCTCACATGTGCACCGACGACGCCGGAGGGCTTGAACAGACCGGCGCGGGCCAGAGGATAGATCACCGCCAGCGCGGCCCGCCGGAGCAGGCCGATGGAGAGCAGATAGTTCAGCGACCATCGCGCATAGAGCATTGCCACCAGTTCGCCTCCGGGGCGGAGCACCCGGTGGATCTCTCGCTGGGCCGCCAGGATGTCTGGAACATGGTGGAGCACGCCGTGGCTGAAGACCAGATCGAAAGAATCCGCCGGGAATGGAAGATCCAGGACATTCGCACGATGCAATCCCTCCCAGGGAAGGTTGCGCTGGGTCAGCCGTGTTCTGACCCTTTCCACAGAAGTCTCGGTGAGGTCGACACCCGTCCACAGTGCACCGCGGCGAATGAGCTGTTCCGACTCCGCTCCTTGGCCGAGGCCGATTTCGAGCACCCGCCGACCGGCGACATCGAGACCATCGAGGCACCCCGGAATGTGCGGCTCCAATCGGTACTTGAATGTGTCATACCGTGTGAAAAATTCTTCGTACTCACATCGGCCACCTCTGGACGCCCCGCCCACAAGATGATCACCGCACGGATGCGCCGACCAGAATTCGGCGATTTCCTTCTCTCGCATGTCGCCCTCTCACTCCGGTGATACAGCAGACGCCAGGACCCGAAACAACGGCAATGAATTCCGGCTCGCGATGCCACACCACGTCAGGATGGTCACACAGCCGACAATCTCAAGCAGGTGGACGCAAGGCAGCGCGCCCGAACGAACGGCTTCTTACACGAGCAGCTCATTCGGCGTGGCAATTCGGCCGGGAAGGTGCGTCGCCCAGCATCGTAGAGGAGCTTGTGAGACTAGCGTGTCTCTCCGTGACTCGGCGCGGAAGAACGACGTGGCCGGACGGATATTTGGAGATCCAGTGAGTGTTTGGAATAGCGGCGATGTGACGGCACGTGAATCCGAATCCCCCCTGGGGCCCCCCGAAGAACTCGAAAAATGTGCTGATCGATTTTTCCGTTTCCGGGACAACGGCGACTGGACCGGACCGGACCTTGCGCCCCATGTGACGGACTCGGCGCGCTCAGCGGTGTCCGTCACACGGGGCGCAGAGGCAGGACAGCGGCCAGGCGGCTCCTGGCCGTGCGCCGGGTTCGTGAACTGCGTGTCGGCCGCTGTGACTCACGGATCTCCCGACGGGGCGAGTGGGCCACGTTACGCCGCCGTCCCGAGGTCGCCCATGTGGACATCGCCGCGACGGAGTCCGGCCCCGTTTCTCGACGCGCCGACCGGGTTGTGCGTGGCCCGGAGCAACAGGTGAACGCCCCGATGACGGCGAATCAGGCCCGGAAACTCAACCTCTCGACCGTCTGCCCCGTCCTCTTGGCAGGAGCCGGCACGGCGACACTGGGCGCTTTCCTCCTCTCCCCGAGCGTGCCCTCGACAGTCCTTCTCTCCGTTGTGATGGTGACGGCGTTCGCCCTGGTGGCCAGCCGGAGGCCGCTCGCCGCCGGCCTTGTCTGGCTGGTTCTCTCTCCCGTCCTCTACCCCTTCGCCCGCTATCCGCAGTCGGGGGCGCTGCTGACGTTCGACCGTGCGTACCTGAGTGCCCTGGCTCTCATGCTCCTGTTCACCAGGGGAGTCGGCAGGCCGGGTGCAACCGGTGTGCGAGCCTTCGTCAAAGCGTTCACGGTGTTCGCGGTTGTCTTCCTCTTCCGTGCCCTGACCACTCACCCGGGCACCCTGGGCGCGCTGCAAATCTTCATCGACGCGATCCTGCTCCCCTGTATCGCCTTCGCGGTCTGCCGCCGTACGGCGGACAGCCCCGGGCGACTGCGGGCGTGGGCGGCGGGATTGATGGTCTGCGGCACCTGCGTGGCCCTCCTCGGCATCACAGAGCACTTCTTCGGATACGAGCTGGCGACCTTCAGCGGCGGAGTCGTGCGAACCGACACCGAGGTCGCCGGGTTCGTCCGCGTCTCCGGGCCTTACACAAACCCGGAGGTCTATGCGCTCACCCTGGCCCTGACGCTCGCCGCGACGCTGTTCTGGTGGACGAGCGCGAGCACCGATGGCTCACGCCGGAAGGGGGCTCCGGCCCTCGTGGGCCCGCTGCTGGCCGCCGTACAGATCATGGGCATGGCGTTCTCGCTGTTCCGGGTGGCCTGGGCCTGCGCTCTGCTGGTCGTCTTCCTCGGACTCGGCCTACGGATCGGGAAAAGGCTGAGACTCGCCGCCATGGCCGTCGCCGTGACCCTGGGGGCACTGATCCTCTTCGTACCGCTACAGGACAGCGACCTCTTTCGTGCCCGAATGGGCAACACCGCCAACGTGGCCGGCAGGTTCGCGACCTATCAGGTAGGTCTGGACATCTGGCGTTCGGCCCCAATCGCCGGAGTGGGGATCAACCAGTTCGTCGAGGCACAAAGAGGGGTCGGCGCCAAGGTGGTGTGGGGTGTGCGGTCGGTGCAGTCTCCTCACAGCTCGTTCGTCGGGACCCTGGCGGAACAGGGTGTACTGGGATTCACGGCCCTCCTCGCCGTATGCGGATATGGCACCAGAATGCTCCGTCGGCTCGGCCGGGCGGCACGTAAGGATGCGACGTGCCAAGTGCTGCACGCCGCCGTGATCGCCGGGGCCCTGGCCTACCTGGCCTTCTCCGTCGAGCTGACGATGCTGCCTCTGGGGCCGAGCAATGTCGTGCTGGCGGTGCTCCTGGGACTCGCCGCGTCGGCCGTCGACACGGCCCAGCGGCGCCCAGCTCGGCAACAGGCCACGCGGGCGGGCGCGGAACGTGCGGTTCGAGCGCGGCTCGTGGAGTCGGCCTCATGACCGGCGGCGTCGGCGCCGCCGTGCGGACGCGCGCCAAGGTGAGGACCGCCTGTTCCTCCCCGACGATTCGTCAGGCCGCCGGCTTCGCCTGCTCGAGTGCGTTGCTCGGCGGACTCGGCATGCTCACATCGGCGCTGCTCGCCAGGACCCTGGACGTGGACGCCTACACGAACTACGCCTTCGGCAAACAACTGCTGCTGTTCAGCGCGATGTTCTTCGAGTTCGGGCTGTTTCTGCCCGCGGCGCGGATGCTGGCGTGCTCGGATCGGGCGGATCGGCGTCGCATCACCGGCGCGGTCGTGGCGTTCCTCGTGCCGGTGTCGGTCCTGTTCGGCTTCACCGTCTTCGCTCTGTCCTGGATCGTCGACGCCCGCTTCAACGTTCACGCGGGCCCGGCTCTGAGACTGGTGGCCTTTGTCTCCGTGGGTTACCCCCTCGACTTCGTGTGCCTGCAAACAGCACAGGGACTCGGGCGGCTCCACACCTACTCCATCGCCTCCGTACTCTCGCGGACGGGCTTCCTCTGCGTGCTCACGACCATGCCGGCGTTGGGGGTACGACTGACGCCGGCAGGGGTTCTTCTCACGGACGCCCTGTTCCTGCTCGCCGGATGGGCCGCGCTCCTGGCGTACCTCCAGCCCTTGTTCTGCGGCCTTCGCGAAGCCATGGCGCGGATGGTCCGGGGTGCCCGTGAATTTGGCTTCTCGGCCTACATCGGTCGGGTACTGAGTATGGGTACGTACCACATGGACACACTGATGCTCGGTGCCGGCAGCGATCCGCGTTCGTTCGCCTGCTACATGTGCGCCGCATCGCTCGCGTTCCCCATCGGGCTTCCGGGTGCGGGGCTGGCGACGGCGCTCTTCGGGCGGTTCACCCGACAACCTCGTGTGGAGCTGCACTGGGTCGCGGCGGTGACCGCGATGAGCGCCGTACCGGCCGTCGCATTGAGCGTGCTGGCCGAGCCATTGGTTCGGCTGGTCTATTCCGAGAAGTTCTTGATGGCGGCGGGCCTGGTACCGGTCCTAGCTGGGGCGCAGGTGATCGGCGCCGTGACCCGACTGTTCAACACCTTCCTGACGGCGCATGGTCTCGGATCCGGCCTGCGCACCGCGGCGATCACCCTGACGGTGTCCAACCTCGTCCTCAATCTCCTGCTGATTCCGGCATTCGGAGCCGCGGGAGCGGCGTGGGCGAGCCTTCTGGCCCTTGCCGTCAACCTGCTCGTCCACCTCATCGGATACCGGCGTGCCGTGAACGCAGCAGAGATCGTCCTCCCGGTCGGCAAGGCGGGCGCGGGGACGAACCCCGGAAACCGTCCGGCGACAGGTCAGGGCGCGGCCGCTCGGTAGCCCTGGAGGGCCTCCTCGACCCTCCCGTCACCGTCGACGTTCCGTTCCCACCACATCGCCGCGCAGAACAGGCCGAAAACGGCGAGTCCGCGCTCGCGTTCCCCCGACACGTGCTCGGATACGAAGCAGTCGGCGGTCCGCCGGTCGAGGAGCTCGTCGAAGATCCCTGCCTGCCGCACCCGCGACCAGAGGTGCCGCCCGTGCTGCCTCAGCAGGGAGCGGACCGGGGCTCCGAAACCCGTCTTCGAACGCCGCGTGACGAAGTCGGGAACCCCCGCGGCCGACGCGGCGGCTCGGAACCGTGCCTTGCCGTTCCCGGGCCGGAGCTGATCCTCTGCCCGCACGGCGAGCGCCGAGGCGATGACCGGTTCGCCGAGGAACGGCACCCGCAGCTCCACGCTGGCCCGCATGGACGCACGGTCCGCGTACAGAAGGTTGAGGCCCGGCAGGAACAGCCGTCGGTCACACTCCGCGACCGCGCTCAGTGGGCTCGCTCCCGCCGCCAGCAGAGGGTCCACGATGTCACGATGGGCTGCCGTGACCTCGTCCAGGTCGACCTTCAAAGACAGTTGTGCCCATTCCTCGGGGCTGAAGTAGGCCTGGCTCCCCCACGCCCAGTCGCGAGGACCGAGGACGCACATGCGGCCGAGCTTGTCCACGCGTTCGCGGAATCTCCCAGGGACCGGACCCGCCGACGCCCGCCCGAGAAGGAGCCGACCGGACGCCGGAATCCGCTGCAGCATCCGCACCGCCTGGTACCGCTCGTATCCCAGGAAGATCTCTTCCACACCGACCCCGGAAAGCAGCACCGTCGCTTCGTCGCGGGCGGCCCGCGCCAGGCGCATGAGCGCGATGGCTGCCGGGTCGCCGAACGGTAGTTCCATCACCTTTACCATCTCGGGGATCTGTCGCAGTACGTCGACATCGAGATCCACCCAGTGCGGCGGTACGCCGAGGCGACGGGCCACCCTCTCGGCGTACGGGGCGTCACCCTCGAAGGGCTCCGCCGAGCCTTCCCGCGGCAACGCCTCACGCGCCGAGAAGACGGGGCCCGAGAATCCCGCCCGGTGCAGTTCCACGCCCAGCCACGTGCTGTCGACTCCCCCGCTCAGCAGGAGCCCCACCGGGACATCCGCCCTGACCTGGCGTCGCACCGACTCGCGCACCGCCTCACCGATGTCCTGCGCCGGCGCGGTCTCTTCCGCCTGCCAGACCAGCCGAGGGCGTGCGTACCTGGGGGGCCGCAGGCAGTGCACGGAGCCGATCGGTGCCGCACGCACGCCGAGCCAGCCCGTGCGAGGGGGAGGCGTCCACAGGAACATCGCCCCCTGCGCGACGGCCACGGGATCGACATGGTCGGCGAGGCCGATCGCGCGCAGCGGAGCAACCTCACTCGCCAGGGCGACGATGCCGCCCGAAGTGTCCGAGGCGACGTAGAGAGGCTTGATTCCGAGCCGGTCGCGCCCATATCGCACCTGTCCGTCGGGCAGGACCTGAACGAAAGCGAACATTCCGTCGACCTGACCGAGCAGACCTGCGGCATCGGGCTGGAGCAGCAGTTCATAGAGGACTTCGGTATCCCCTTCGGTGGTGAACCGGACGCCTCGGGACCGTAGCGTGCTCCGCATCTGGGGAACGTTGTAGATCTCCCCGTTGTAGACGAGGAACCCTCGCTCGGCGTCGCCGAAGGGCTGGTCGCTGCGGGGGCCGACGTCGACGATCGCGAGTCGGCGGAAGTGCAGTGACGCGTGCCAGTCCGGGCCGTGGAGGTCCTGATGCCCGGATGAGTCCGGGCCGCGGTGCTCGATCGTCGTGCAGGGGTCGCACCCGGCCGCACCTCGGTTGAGAACCACCACGAAGCCGCACATCAGGCCTCCGTCATCGCGCTTGGCGCCGGAACCACTGGCAGAACGGCCGTTCCTCGGGGACTCATGCGCCGGAGCCTCCCGTCGTACCCACGGCATCCGGACGTGTGATGCCGGTTTGCTCCGGAACCCCACCCTCGGGCCTCCCGGCTCCACCGGCGCGGGGTGTGCACCCGAGGGCCTCCGCGAGCGCCGGGGTGGTGGGCGCGACCTCGGCCTGGCCGCCTCCCGCGAGGGCGGTGGCCGCCCGGCATGCGACGAGCGAGCTCCACAACGCCAGCCGGAAGTCCGCCTCAGCGACCTTCTGGCCCCGCAGCAGCCGCGTCAGGGCCCGCATCTCCTCGGCATGTCCCTTCGAGGCTCCCTGATAGACCGACTCCGACTTCTTCCCGCGCTTCCACAGCGTCAAGGAGGCGAAGTCCTCGATCCTGGCGGCGACACCGTCGCCGGCCACCTCGATGAACTCCTTGGGGGCCCCGGGCGGCGTGGTGCCGCCGTACACGATGGAAGCGGTCGAGGAGTCCGCGTAGACGACCTGCACAGTCACGCTCTGGGCCGACACCGGGTCCCTGCTGTCCACGCCCGTGGTGGTCACGCTCACCGGCCTGTCCTGGACGAGGAAGTTCGCCGTGTCGATGAAATGGCAGACCTCGCCCAGCAGCCGGCCGCCCTGCCGCTGATCGAAGTACCAGTGGTCCTCGGGCAGCCGGCCGGCGAAGACCCGATAGGCGACTTGGAGCGGCGCCCCTTCGGGCAGGGCGGCACGCAAGTCCCGGACGGCCGGCGCGAACCGCCGGTTGAAGCCGGCGAGCGCCGGGACGCCGGACCCGGACCAGGCGGCCGCCACCTCCTCCAGCTCCTGCTCCGAGAGACCCACGGGCTTCTCGCAGTACAACGCGATGCCGCGACGCAGAACTTCTGCCGCGTAGCGTCCATGGCTGTCATGACGGGACAGCACCATGACGCAGTCGGCCTCGCCCGACGCGAGTCCGTGCTCGGCGCTCTCTGCGACGCTGCTGAACCCCCACCGCCTGCTCTGCTGGACGGCCGTGAGCCCTCGCGCGCTCGCCACCCATGAGAACCTGACATTCCCGTCCCGGCGCAGATGAGGGAACAGCATCTTGGTGGCGAAGTTCCCGGCCCCGATGGCGGCGATCCTGGCTTCCCCGGCGGGTGGTGACCATGTGGCGGGCCTGCCCTTGTACCGCGGGGGCTCGGTCACCTCGGCGGTACCGGGATAGCGCAACAGCAGTGCGGCGCGCCGTCGTGGCCGTTCCGTGTTCAGGACGCGGTACGCCTCGGCGGCGTCCTCGACGGCGAAGACCCGGGGGTCGAGGCTCTCCAGGTCCAGCCTCGGTACGAGCCTGAGGACTTCGGCCAGGTTGCGGCGTTCGGTCCACGGCACGTAACCCTCGGGATACTCGTCGCCTGCCTCCTCGAAGCGGGGGTCGTACCGTCCCGGTCCGTACGAGCGGGAGTAACGGACCGACAGTTCCTTGTGGTAGTACGACGACCGGGGCGGGGATACCTTGACGTCTCCCACGATGACGACGGTGGCCCGGTCACGCGCCAGAGTCCCGGCCAGCTCGACCGGGTCGGTGCTCGAGGTCGCCGCGGTCACCAGCACCGCGTCGGCCCGTGCCCCGCCCCAATGACGCGCGACGGTCCCCGCCAGGTCCTCCGTCTGACGGGGGTGGGCGACGAATCCGCCGGTCCGGGCCGCGTCGATGGCTGCGGGATCCTGGTCGACGCCGACCGTGTCGTACCCGTAGGCCCGCAGGAGCCGCAGGGTGAGCTGTCCCACCAGCCCGAGGCCGATCACCACGACACGGGATCCCGGAACCGCCTCGGCCTGATGGATTCCCTGGAGTGCGATGGCACCCACGGTGGCGAACGCGGCCCAGCGGTCCTCCACGCCTTCCGGTACGGGCACGACGAGGTTACGGGGCACGGCCACGATCTCCGCGTGGGAGGCGTAACCGGCTCCGCCCGCGGCCACACGCATGCCGGGGGCGATGTCATCGACTCCTTCCCCGACCGCGATCACCTCACCGGCACAGGAGTACCCGAGTGTCATGGGCCGGTCGAGCCGGTCCTGGACCATCCGACAGGTCTCGACGACGCCCAGTTGCCGCGCCATGTTGAGAACCTGCCGGACCTGGTCGGGACGCTGGCGCGCCTTTCCCACGAGGCTGCTGGCGCCCGTCTCGAGGGTCGCCCGCTCGGTGCCGGCGCTGATCAGCGAGTAGGTGTTGCGGATCAGCACGGCGCCCCACTGCACCACCGGGGGCGGGATCTCCGCCACGCTGATCGAACCGTCGCGGGCCGACAGCAGTACTGCCTTCACGTCAAGCGCCTTTCGGAAGACTGGACGGCTCAGCCGGCCGCCCCTGTTCGGTATCGGGCCGCACGTCCCCCGCAGTGGCGAACGCACGGTACAGACGCGTCAGCGTCCTGCTCTCGGTCTCCCAGGAGTAGGTGCCGCGTACCTTCTCGGCATTGCGCCGGAAGATTTCCAGGTCATGGGCGACCTCGCGCAGCGCGCGAGCCACCGACGCGGAACTCGACGGATCGAAGAGCGCGCCCACCGGGCCGACCCCATTGCCGAGCACGGCCCTGCGGACCTCGGGAAAGTCACTGCCCACCACGGGCAGACCGGCCATCAGGTATTCGAAGAGTTTGTTGGTGTCACCCAGGTAACAGTTGAGATGGGCGTTGGTGAGGGCGACAACCCCGACGTCCGCTGCCGCGGTGTAGGAGAGGAGCTCGTCCACCGGTACCGCGGGGAGGATGCTGGTGCGGTACTCGATGCCGCACTCCGCGACGATCTCGTGCAGCTTCCGCACGCTGTCGTCGCGGCCGAACCCGATGATCACCCAGTGCCACTCCGGAAGATCCCGCAGCGCGGCCGCGACGGTGTCGAAGCAGCGGGAGTCGAGGTAGAAGCCTCCCTGGAAGATCAGCACGAGCCGGTCGCGCGGAATGCCCAGCCGACAGCGGAGGTCCTTTGGCTCGACCCCAGCGTCCGGTGTACGGGGGTAGTTGCCGACGACCACGGGCCGGCTTCCGTGCAGTTGCTCCAAGTAGGCCGCCCGCGAGGGATTGGTGGTGATCCTGGCCCGCGAGCGTCGCCAGACCGTCCGCTCCCACCGCTCGATCACCTGTCGCACCGGCCATCGGTGCATGCAGGCCTCCAGCTCGTGTGCGTCGTAGACCAGTGCGGCTCGGTGGCGGCGCGCGCACAGGAGGGCAGGCAGGCTGAGATGGAGGTTGTGGCAGTGCACGACGTCCGGCTTTCCGCGGATGATGAGCAGTGAGGCGCGCAGGAGCCCGACGCCCGCAAGAGCCAGCCGCAGCAGCCTGGGAAGGTTCCTCCGTGGAAACGGCAGGACGTCGTAGAGGACGCCTTCCTCGACCAGGCGGTCCCGCCGCGCGACACCAGAATCGAAACCCACGACCCGTACCTGGTGCCCGTCCGCGGCCAGGGAAGCTGCTTCCCGTCGCACACGCGCATCGCTGCGGAGATCGGAGACCACAGCCATGACGATTTTCATCCCTGTACTCCGTCCGCCAGACGGAACCGCAGTGCCCAGGTGACCGGGCCGTCGATCTGGAGGGTGGCGCGGAGGACGTGTGCGGTGACGACCTGACCGTAGGCGGGCGACCAAGGCATCTCTTCGACGCGGAAGGAGAGCTCGGGTCCGGTGGTCTGACTCATACTGACCAGCTTGTCGTCGGCGATCAGCAGGATGTGGCCGCCATGCGGCTCCGCACGCACGCCCGGTGCCAGAGGAATGTTGACCACGAGTGTGTGCCGGGCACGGCAATCGATGTCGTCCGCGACCGTCAGCCCTTGCCGGTCGAGGGTGAAGCGGCGCCGGTGCACAACCGGGTCACCGAGCCTGCGGTATCCGTCGTGGACCGCCTCCAGGACCTGCCGACCGCTGCCGTCTTCGTGACGATCCACCACCCGGGCCCGATCGTCGTCCCGCATGGTGAACAGCAGGTCGGGGTCGAAGCGGTTCTGTTCCTCGCCGTCCACTTCGACCGTGGAGTGCGAACGCGTCGAGCGCAGGAGATTCCGCAGATCCGGGTCGGGGGTGTATGCGCCGGTTCCGGGATCCGTGACGATCTCCCGACCGTCCACGCACAGCACGAACGACAGCGTGTCGTTGTGCCCGTGGCCACCGTTGCCGCGCTGTCCCACGCCCCCGCACTCCGTGAGACACCAATACGGCCCGGCGGTGAGCACGTACCAGCCGGCCGCCGGAAAGAACGTGGCCGGTGTACAGGCACCGCCGCTACCGTCCCGCGCCCCGCACCACTGTGCCAGTTCGGGTCCCCCCGACTCCTGGGAAGTGGCCGTATCACCCAGAACAGTTGCGGCGGCGAGGATCGGGGACGGGTCACGGGGGTCCCGGCCGGACTGCAGGCCCACCACGAGACCGCTGTCGTCGTCGCCCAGGGCGGGAAGCAACCCGTCGGGTTTGGTGAGTGCGGACAGCACCCCGACAGCCGACATCAGACGTTCCCGGACCTCGGGACGAACGGGGATGCCGAGGCGCTGCAGCGCGAGAAGACCCATGAAAGCCAGTTCCGTCGAGAGACGGTGATATCCGGTGGAAGCCTCGAAGTTGGAGCCGTCGTCGTGGAACTGCTTGAGGACTTCCCGCTGCAACTGCCGACTGCCCGCACGAAGCCACAGCCGCCCGGCGGTGCTGTGGCGCAGGGCTCCGCCCGTGTGGACCAGGCCGACGAGATCCGCAAGGTAGTGGTTGCTGGTCAGTCGTTCGCTGTATTCGAGGTTTTCCAGGATGTAACGCCCGTGATCACGCAGTATTCCGCCGACTAGAGCCGTGAATTCGGAATCACGGAGTACCTCGGCCGACCAGACCAGGTTGGTAGCGCGAATGCCGGCTTCCATCGCATTGGTCCAGTTCGGCCCCCGGCCGGCCGGATTGGCCGCTGTCCACGAGCGCAGCAACCTCATCGCGCCGTCGCGGTACCGGCAGTCCCCCGTGTACCTGTACGCGCGCGCGAGGGCCACCAGCCATTGGAGGCGGCTTACCTCCCACGGAACCTTGATGTCCGCCCGACCCACAACCGGACCGAGGAACCGATGACCGTGGGCCGGCCACGTGAAGCCGTGGACCGGGTCGCGATGCCAATCCCGACCGTTCGTGCCCAACGTCACGGTTCCGTATCCGAGTACCGTGAACGTGCTCTCGAGCGCCGCGTCCGCCTCGCGCAGACAGCTCTGAAGCTCCGCGGGAGTCGGCCTCGGTAGGGCGGTCGTGCCCGGACCCAGTACGAACGGCCGCCAACTCTCCGCAGGCGCGGGACGGGGTTGCGCCGTCCGTTCCCGTCGGTCGGCGAGAGTGCGACATCCAGCGCGATAGAGGCGCGAGCCCACAGCGGCGACGAGTACGCGCGGCGGAAGCGCCGAAGCGGTCGCGATCCGTTGCCGCACCTTCGCCAGGCGTGGGACTGGAGGTCGGTAGCGAGCATCGTCAACCTGCGTCAACGGTGCACCTGCCGAGCATCTTTTCCGTCAACTCATCCGGTGAATCTCCTTCGATCCAAATCCGGTGCCACACAGCGAAGTTGAGGATGGGCCACAAGACCCACTCGTTGCGTGCACGGCCGGCCCGGTGGTCGGCGACCATGCCGGCGAGGGTTTCGATACAGAAGTAACGCCTCATCGACGAGCCGGTCAGAAGATCGATGAGCACCTGCCCCATGGTCCCTCGCAGCCAGTGAGCAGTCGGAGCACCGAAGCCCTGTTTGGCGCGATTTGCCACCCGCTCGGGCATGATGTCGGCGAGGGCGCGGCGCAGGACCACCTTGGTCCGCCCCTCATCCAGCTTGTGGTGGACGGGCAGCCGGTAGGCGAACGCCACGAGATCGGGGTCGAGGAACGGTACCCGCGCCTCCACGGAGTGGGCCATCGAGAAGCGGTCGATCCGCATGAGCAGCAGCTCCGGCAGACGCAGGGCAAACTCGTAGTGCTGGGTGTCGAACGCGAGAGTCTCCATGTGTGTCTCGTCGATCGCCGGCTCGGCCGGTGTCCACGGCGGGTCGTACTGACGAGGCACAAGCACCGCCGAGCGCAGCGACCTGGACAGACCAAGCGGGTAGTGCATCGGGAGCTGTCTGCCGTGCGCGGCTGCAATGAGGGTGTCGAAGGTCCAGCCACGACGTGATGCGGGCACCAGATGCGGTACGACCCGGCGGGCGGCCGCGGGCAGTGCCCGTACGGCTCGGAGCGCACGCTGTAGACGCATCACACGGGCATAGGCGGGATAGCCCCAGAAGAGCTCGTCGGCCCCCTCACCCGCCAACACCACGGGGACACCGCGCTGGCGACTCAGCTCGCACACGAACCCCAGCGGCATGCAGACTGGATCCGCCAGCGGCTCGTCCTGGTGGTGCACCATCGCCGCCAGCGCCTTGATGGCATCACGTGGCGACACTGTCACTTCGTGGTGATCAGTGCCGAAGTGTCGTGCCACCCAGCGTGCTTCGTGTCTCTCGTCAAGCGCGGGCGCGTCGGTGAAGCCGACCGAGAAGGTGGACGTGCGAGTGGCCCTCTCTCGGAGCAAGGCGACCAGCGCTGTGGAGTCGAAGCCTCCGCTCAGCAGGACACCGATGGGTACATCACTCATCAGCCGTGCCTGCACCGACTGTTGCAGCAAGTGCCGCACCTGCGACGCCGCCTCCGGGAGGGACACGTCGAGAAAGGTGCGGTCCGCGGTGACGTCCCGGAACCGCCAGGTGCGAACCCCGGTTGCGTCACACGACCCGGCCGTTCCAGGGGCCAGTTTGTTGATGTCCCGGTAGAGGGTCCCTGGCGAGGGCGTGACGAGATTGGCGAGGTAGCTGTCCAGCAGGCTGGTGTTGACCTCTGCCGTGATCCGAGGGTGCGCCAGGATCGCCTTCGTCTCGGAGGCGAACAGGAAGGTGCCGTCCTTGACGGTCCAGTAGAAGGGCTTCTCACCCAGCGGGTCCCGGGCGAACAGCAGGCGCCCCCGGGCTGGATCCCAGAGGGCGAAGGCGAACATCCCTGTCAGATGTTCAACGCACTCGTCGCCGTAGTGCCGGTATGCGTGAAGGATTACTTCGGTGTCGCAGTTGGTGCGGAAGCGTGCTCCTCGGCTTTCGAGACGTCGGCGCAGAACCGCATAGTTGTAGATCTCCCCGTTGAAGACCAGGCACTCACCGCGCTCGCCGAACATGGGCTGTGCGCCGTGCGCAAGGTCGACGATCGCAAGTCGCCGGTGCCCCAGGCCCAATCGGCCGTTCTGTGTCACGTGAACCCCCGCGCCGTCCGGGCCGCGGTGTCCCAGCGTGTCACGCATCCGTACGACCGTGTCAGGCGTGACACTGCCCACCGCTCGCCCGTACTCGTAAACCCCTGTAATCCCACACACGGTCAGCCTCTTTCCATTGCCGGACGGGGGACGGGCAGCGGTAACCGGGCGAGGATCTGTTCTGCCCGCCGGTCCCACGTGTGTTCTTCGAGAGCCTCACAGCGCGCGTTGGCGCCCCAAGCCGCCCCGCGGTCCGGCATGGCCAGCACCCGGGCGATTCCCCGCGCGATGTCCGCCGGATCGCCCGGCTCTGCAAGTACCGCGGTCACGCCGTCCTGGAGGATCTCGCCGATCTGGCCCAGTCGGCTGGCAACGATCGGCCTGCCCAGCGCCATGTATTCGAAGAGTTTGATGGGTGAGCCGAAGAACGGGCCGTTTCCCGCCCATTGGTGTGGAGACACCAGGACATCGCATCGGGACAGCACGTGAAGTGCTTCCGTGCGGGGCAAGCGGCCGGTCCAGGTAATGCGGTCGTGGACGCCGAGCCGACGGCCCAGTTCCTCGTACTCAGGGCGCTGTTGTCCGTCGCCGATCAGAACAAGCTCAACATCCGCTGGGAGATTCCGAAGGCTCTCGATCGCCACCTCGACGCCGTGCCACGGGTCGAAGCTCCCGCTCCACCCCACCAGCGCGCCCTCGCGGATCGGCATCGACGAAGGTGCCGGAATGGAATCGGCGTCGACCGCGTTGGCGACCACCGCCACGGTTGCCGGGTCGGCTCCCGCGTGCCTGGCCATCTGCGCCGAGGCCTGGGACACCGCCGCCACAACGGTTGCACTGCCGACCGAGTACCGTTCGACCTGGGCCCCTGCCCTCTGGAGCAGCCGGTTCAGCGGGCCTTGCCGACACAAGTTCCGATTTGCCCAGACGGCCGAGTTGTTCCACTCCAGCACCAGCGGGACGCCGAGCTCCCGGCTCACATCGGCGCCAACGCGGCAGAAGTAGGCGTGGCGCTCGTAGACGAAGGCGGGCGGTGTACGGCGGGCAAGGGCGAGGGCGGCACGACGCATCGAACTGTTGGCGGCCACCCAGGCGGACCCTCTGGTGAACCGAGCACTGCGTGGCAACGGCGCGGCGACCTCCACCACATCCACCGCGGATCGCAACTGCTCGGGCGGTTCGCCGTTGGTGACCAGGGCAACCTGCCAACCGAGTTGCCGGAACCCGGCGAGGATGCCCGACACATGGCTGACCGCCCCGCCGACCCGGGTCTCGCCCGCATCCCGCCACAGCGCGAGCACCCACGGCGCCTCGTGCTGTTCGGCCGGGCGGGTGCCCTTTCGGCGGTCGGCCCTGTGGGCGGTCAGGCCCCGCAGGACATGGCTGGGGGCGGTGACGGCGTCCAACGCGCAGCGGAACATCAGCGGCGCTGCACCGCCGACGGACAACTTCTCACCGGGGCGGCTCGCGTCGATGATTCTCCGCTCACTCACGGGCGACAACGCGACAAGCAGTTCGTAAGGGGTCGCATAGGGTCGGCGGGCCGCGTCGTTGCAGAACAGCGCGACGCCCGAGATGCCATGGCGCCGGAGATCGGCGCAATAGCCGGGGAAGTTCCGGACAGCGTCGGACGCGGCCATGACCAGTGCGGGTTCCTGGCCGAAGATGGTGGCGGCCGCAGCGCTGACCCCGACGACGTGGTAGCGCGACTCGGCCAACACCGCCCACCGCCGACGTCCGCTCGAGTCAGCTTGTCGAACATGATGCGCAGTCAGCGGAACCTCCAGGGCGATGTGTGCGCTCCAGCGATGCGAGCGTATGGGCCAAAACTGCGCCAGTTACACCGATACGCACCTTTTAGGTGCATGCTCTCCTAAAGAGTGACGGTGATACTCCGTGTGGATGGCTCCACATCACAGCCGTCAGACCCTTTCGTTCGGCGCCTCCAGCCGCCGGAACCGCAATGCCCAAGCGGTCGAACCTTCGACGGACAACGTGGCGCGCAGAACTCGACTGCGGGTGACCTGGCCGTAAGCGGCCGACCGCGGCATCTCCTCCACACGAAAGGACAGCGGAGGGCCGTCGGTCTGGCTCAGACGGACAGCTGTGCCCTGGACGGACAGCAAGACACCGTCCCCACCCAGTTCGGCCACCACCCCCGGCCCCAGCGGAAGGCTGAGCACGAGAGTGTGCGCCGCATGGCAGCTGATCTCGTCGCGGACGGTCAGACCGTACTGGGACAGATCGAACCGACGCCGGTGCAGCACCGGATCGTCCAGCCGGCAGTACCCCTCGTGGACAGCATCGAGGAAGTGCCTCCCGAAGCCGTCCTCGCGGCAGGCAACCACCCGAGCACGGTCCTCGTTCTGCAGTGCGCGCAGGGCCTCTGGGTCGAAGCGGTTCTGCTCGGCTCCGTCCACCTCGACCGTGGAGTGTGAGCGCGTGGCGCGGAGCTCGTTCCGAAGACGGGGATCCGGGGTGTACACGCCTGTGCCAGGGTCCGTGACGACCTCCCTGCCGTCGACGCACAGGACGAATGACAACGTATCGTTGTGTCCGTGGCCGCCGTTGCCACGCTGTCCGACACCACCGCACTCCGCCAGACACCAGTAGGGCCCGGCGCTCAGCACGTACCAACCGCTGGCGGGGAACGCCGCGGACCGCGGCGCAGCACGCGGCCGGCTCGGGCCCGCACCGCACCACTGTGCCAGTTCGGGCCCGGTCAATTCTGTGGTCACCCGAGCGTTGTGCACTGCCGAGGCGGCCGCGATGACCGGCGAAGTGTCCCGTGCTTCCCGCCCGGACTGCAGACCGACTACGAGACCGCTGTCCTCGTCTCCCACTGCAGGGAGCAGGCCATGGGGTCCGGTCAGGTCGGCCAGCGCCCCAACCGCCGACTCGAAACGCGTCATCACTTCGTGCCGTACGGGGACGCCGAGTCGCCGGAGTGCGAGCAGGCCCATCAGCGCCAGTTCCGTCGAGAGACGGTGATAGCCCAGTGACGCTTCGAAGTTGGAACCGTCCTGGTGGAACTGCTTGAGAATTTCGCGCTGCAACTGCCAGCCGCCGAACCGGAGCCAGAACCGGCCGACCCTGCTGTGGCGCAGAGCCCCGCCCGCATGGACCAGCCCGACAATGTCGGCGAGATAGTGGTTCATCGCCAGCCGCGGAGTGTATTCGAGATGAGCCATGATGTACCGGCCGTGATCACGCAACATCCCGCCGGTCAACGCGGTGAAGGCCGGATCATCGAGGATCTCCGCAGCCCAGACGAGATTGGCGGCACGGATTCCAGCCTCCATCGCATTGGCCCAGTTCGGGCCCCAGCCTGGGGGATTGGCCTCGGCCCAGGAGCGCAGCAGCTCTGTCGCCCCCTTGTGGTACCGGGAATCGGAGGTGTACGCGTGAGCACGGGCGAGTGCGACCAGCCACTGCAGGCGGCTCACTTCCCAGGGGACCTTGATGTCCCCCTGCCCCGGGGCAGAGCCAATGCCCCGGTGGTGGCGAAGGGGCCAGGTGAACCCATGGACAGGGTCGTGATGCCAGCTTCTGCCTTCGGTGCCCACCGCCAGGGTCCCGTAGCCCAGCACCGGGAACCTCCCGTCGAGCGCGGCTTCCGCCTCGCGCAGACAGAGTTCCAACTCCATCGTCGCCGGCCTTGGCCGGGCGCCTCTGCCGGGGCCGAGCAGATAGTGCCGCCAGGGCTCGGCCGACGCACGACGCACCAGGGCAGCCCGCTCTCTGGCGTCGGCGAGAGCCTGGCACCCGGTGCGGAGAAGATGCCAGCCCACTTCGGCGGCGAGCAGTCCCGGACTGAGCCCCGAGGCGATAGCGACGCGCCGCCTCAGCCGCTCCAGCCGGAGCTGGTGCCGTCCCGTGTCGTCAGACGGCGCCAACGGTGCACCTGCTCAGCATGCGATCGGTCAGCTCGTTCGGCACAGGGGCGCCGTATTGCCGGGCCGACGCGCAGGCGCCGTACATCCGGGTGATCTCACACATGGTCAGTTCCCGACCCCGCCAGGTGTGCTGCTTGCATCGGCAGCCGAGCAAGGATCTGCTCCGCTCGCCGTTCCCAGGTGTGAAGCTCCAGTGCTTCCTGCCGCGCGTTTGCGCCGAGCGCCATTCCGCGGTCCGAACGTGCCAGAACGCGAGTGACGCCTCGCGCAAGGTCGGCAGGATCACCCGGCTCGGTGAGCACTGCGGTGACACCGTCCTGGAGGATCTCGCTGATCTGTTCCAGGCGACTGGCTACGATCGGACGTCCCAGCGCCATGTACTCGAACAGCTTGACTGGCGAGCCGAAGAAGGAGCCCTTCGCCGTCCAGCAGTGCGGAGATACGAGGATGTCGCAGCAGGAGAGCATCCGGAGCGCTTCCGAGCGGGGGAGCGCGCCCGTCCAGGTGATGCGGTCGTGGACGCTCAGCCGCCTCGCCAGTTTCTCGCAGGCCCCACGTTCCGGCCCGTCACCGATGAGGAGAAGTTCCACATCGTCGGGCAGGTCGCGCAGGCTCTCGATGGCGACCTCAACGCCGTGATACCGCCCGAAGCCGCCGACCCACCCGAGCAACGCCTTCTGGCGGGCTGGAATCGGGGGAGGCGCCGGGACTGACTCGGCGTCCACAGCGTTGGTGACCACGGCGACCGCCGCGGGATCGGCGCCCTGCTCCGTGGCCATTTCTGCCGCCTTGCGCGACACCGCCGCCACGAGTGTGGCGCTGCGCGCCGAATACCGCTCGATCCGGTTTCCGATCATCTGGAACAGCCGGCTCTGGGGTCCCTGCTGGTACCAGTTCCGGTTCGCCCATACGACGGAGTTGTTCCACTCCAGCACCATCGGGACAGCCAACTGTCGGCTCAGGTCGGCACCGACCCGGCACAGGAAGGCGTTGCGCTGATACACGAACGCCGGGGGCATCCGACGAGCGAGTGAGAGCGCAACTTCGTGCATCGCGTTGTTGGACGCGACCCAGGCCGTCTCCTTGGTGAACCGGGCGCCGCGCGGCAGCGGCGCGGTGACCTCGAGCACGTCGACCGCGGATCTCAGCTGCTGGGGCGGCTCACCGTTGGTCACCAGGGCTACCTGCCAGCCCAGACGGCGAAATCCGGCGAGGATGCCGGACACGTGATTGACCGCCCCGCCGACGCTCGACTCGGCAGCGTCCCGCCATAGCGCAAGAATCCACCGCGACGTGGAGGGGCTGACCGGTCCGGGGAGCCCGGGGCTGGTGCCGCGAGCCAGCTCCCCCACGACGAACCCCGTGGCGGTGGCGGCGTCCAGCGCACACCGCGCTCCCAACGACCAGACATTGCCGACAGTCAGCGGCTTCCCGGGTTGACGGGCATCGATGATCCGCCGTTCCTGAACCGGAGCCAGGGCAAGTAGTAGTTCGTAGACGGTCGTGTAGGCACGGCGGGACGCGTCGCTGCTGAACAGCGCGACTGCCGATACGCCTCGTCGCTGGATCTCGGCACGGTATCCGAGGATGTCCCGAAGAGCGTCGGACGCAGCGATCACGAGTTCGGGTTCCCGCCCCAGCGTCGCCGCGGCAGCGGCCCCGGCTTCGACGATCTGTGTTCTCGACTCAGCCACTACAGCCCAGCGCCGATGCCCATCCGTCTCGCTTTGCCGGACTTGATGTGTAGTCAGCGGAACCTCCTGTGGCGACCGTGCGGTGCTCGAACACAGGAGAAGATATGAGGCAGATCCCGGGTAATACCCGTTGAATGACTCGACATAGCAAATTTGCGCCCATGAGGGCTATTTCATTCCTCTGAACGGGTGACCAGCGCACCCTGTTGGCGTGGCAGTCGGCCCCCGATGAGCCTCGCGGGTCTACCGGGTCCGGCACCGCGCCGCTCGGCATGCCGAGCGGTGCTCCGTTGCCGCCGACCGGCTCCGTTCATTCGTAGCATGATGCATCCAGGATTCCAGTACGGAAAGGGATGAATTTCCGAATCACCGTGGCAACTCGACTCGCCGGTCGCCCGTTGCCGATGAGATCGAATTCTGGATGGCGAAGCACGTGTCGCGGCACGGGATCAGTGATCGGCGAATCCGGCGGGAACCTGTTGTGTATCCGCTCCCGAAGGCTCGCCAGAATTCTACGAACGGATGACGTGTAGTCGATATGAACTACAGCCGTGGCTGCCCAGCCTGCTGCGGTCACGGGTGCCGCCGGGCCGCGTGCTCGAGATCGGTTGTGGTGCTGGAACAGACCACTCCCTGATCGCCGGTATCGCCGAAGAGACGGCCGCCGTCGACCTTCTCCTCGCTGCGTTCGGCTGACGCAAACAAGGCTGGACCTCGAAGGCCGACGGGCATGGCGCAGGTCGCGGACGGAGAGAGCCTGCCGTATCCCGATGCGATCTTCAACGGGGTCTATTCCTTCGGCGTCCTGCATCACACTGATCACCCGGAGCAGGCCGTATCAGAAATGTGGCGGGTCATGCGTCCAGGGGCTACGTTCATGGTGGCGCTGTACCACAAACACAGCATGTTCGCTGCGGAGAAAGCCATCACCTACCTCGTCGGCAAGCGCTGGCGTTCGCAGAGCTGGCGCGATCATCTGCCGGAGCTCGAGTACGGCGCGGCCCAGCTGAAGGACCGGCCACTGGTGCGCCTGTACAACCGCGGGTCGGCCAAGCAATTCTTCTCAAGGTTCTGTGATGTTCGGGTGACCGTCGAACATCCGTCGCTGCGCGGCTACCTTCTGCCGCGTTGGCTGCGTCCTTTCGGCTGGTACGTCATCGTCACCGGCCGCCGGTGACCCGGGCGGGGCCGGGTTCCCCTGTGGTACCCGGCCCCCCGGATGTGCTGTCAGGCACGAGGAACGTCAGTGCCACAGACCGCGGGTGTCGAAGACGACCTTGCCCCGCACCATGGTGCGCTTGACACCGTGGAAGGCGTCGTGGTCGACGAGCAGCACGATCAGGTCCGACTCGTTGAGGGCCGCCTCGAGATCCACGAGCTTCGCCTGACCCGTGTCCGCGAGCACGGAGGGCAGTTCGGTGATGTGCGGCTCGACCACCAGCAGACGGCCCACCTCCTGCCGGGCGAGTTCGGCGGCGATGTGCAGAGCGGGACTCTCCCGCAGGTCGTCCACGTTGGCCTTGAACGCCAGTCCAAGGCAGGCGATGACGGGGTCCTTGAAGCGCGCCGCGGTCCTCGACACCTCCGCGATCACGTGGGTCGGCTTGGCATCGTTGACCTGCCGGGCGGTTCTGATCAGCCGGGCCTGCTCGCCGGCCGCACTGACGATGAACCACGGATCGACGGCGATGCAGTGGCCGCCCACCCCCGGGCCCGGCTGCAGGATGTTCACCCGTGGGTGCCGGTTGGCCAGTGAGATCACGTCAGCCGTGTCGATGCCGAGGTGGTCGCAGATCATCGACAGCTCATTGGCGAAGGCGATGTTGACGTCGCGGAACGCGTTCTCGGTCAGCTTGGCCATCTCGGCGGTGGTGGCGTCCGTGACATGGCACTTCCCCTGGGTGAACAGCTCGTACAGGCCCTTCGCCCGAGCGCCGCAGCATTCGCTCACCCCGCCGATCAAACGGTCGTTGGTGACGATCTCGATCATGATCCTGCCCGGCAGGACGCGCTCCGGGCAGTGTGCGACGTGCACGTCCGCGGCACTGCCGGCGCTGTGCGGGAAGGTGAGGTCCGGTCGTCGCTCGGCCAGCCACTCGGAGAGCCGCAGCGTCGTTCCCGGCGGCGACGTCGACTCCAGCACCACGAGAGCGCCCGGTTGCAGCACCTCGGCCACCGATGCCGCCGCGTCCCGGACGTACGACAGATCCGGTTCCCGGTCCTCGCCCACGGGAGTGGGGACGGCGATGATGAAGGCGTCGGCGGGCTCGGTCTGCGAGGAGGCGCGCAGGCGTCCCATCGCCACCGCGCCGCTCACCGCGACGGCGAGGTCCGGTTCCACGAAGGGCGCCTGTCCGGCGTTGATCAGGTCGACCGTGGCCTGGTTGACGTCCACACCGACGACGTCCACTCCCTTGGTGGCGAGTGCGGCAGCGGTCGGCAGCCCGATGTAACCGAGCCCTACAACGGAGACAGTGCTGAACACACGAGTTCCTTTCTGAACTTCGTAAAGGAGCACAGGGAGTACGGCGGTTCGCCGCTGAAGAGCGGGGAGGGCGGACAGCCACGGCGCTACCGGTGCGCTTTCCGCTGCATCACGGCGTCGCGCAGGACCAGCAGGACGAACGCGGTATTGCCGATGAGGTAGCGGACAAACAGACGCCGTGGCTCCTGCATGAGCCGGAAGAACCACTCCAGGCCGACTCTGCGCATCCATCGGGGTGCACGAGCCCTGATCCCGGCCACCACGTCGAAGGACCCGCCGACGCCCACTGCCAGTCCGCAGTTCAGATCGGCCAGGTGCCGGGCGAGGAAGTACTCCTTGCGCGGCGTCGGCACCGCGAGGAAGAGGAGGTCGGGCCGGGCCGCGCGGACGGCGGCCACCACCTTGGGCTCCTGTTCGTCCGACCAGTAGCCGTCGCGGTATCCGACGACGTCCACGCCCCGGCTCGTCGCGATGGCCGCCACCCGGCGCACCACGGCAGGCTCGGCACCCAGCAGGAAGACCCGATAGCGCTCGTGCGCCGCTCGTTCCCACAGCGCCAGCATGAAGTCGATGCCGGTGACTCGTTCGGGAAGAGGACGTCCGAGCATCCGGCCTGCCCACACCACAGCCTGCCCGTCGGCATTGACCAGCTCGCAGGAACGAATAATGCGCGCCAGCTCGGAATCCCGTTGGGCCCTGACGATTTTCGCCGCGTTTACCGAGACGTGTTGGTGAGGTCGCCCATCGGCGATCAACTCATCGGCCGCGGCGATACTTTCCGCCAGGGTGAGCGCGTGCACCGGCAACCCGCAGACGGAAACCGGAACTGTGTCGCTCAAGCGGTGAGACCGGTCCATCGGTGCGGGAACATTGTCTGGCCCCATAGCCTCCGCCTGGACAGTGGACGTGTCCGCCACGCTAAGTCCAATTGACGCCCACGCGGTCCCAAAGTGCGCCACGGGCCGACAATGCAACTCGAACGGACCACCGCACGGCCCCGGTTCCTCCTTTCCGGCAGTCGACGCCGGACTCTCCCCGGACGCTTGACGGGCCGTCATGGTGAACCTTCCCCGCCTTCCCCTGTCGAAAGGGAGAGGAAACAGCGGTATGGCCGAACAGGGACGACCTGAAAGAGCGATTTCTCTCATCCGGCCAGCCGACCGGCGCGCTCGCCTCCGCCCCGGCCGCTGTCCAGCGGGATAGCTAGCTGCATACACATCAGTACGCCCACCCCACAGTCAGAGGCGAACCTTGAAGCGAATCATGGCCGTTTACGGAACCCGTCCCGAAGCGATCAAAATGGCCCCCGCTATCGAGGCACTACGCGAATCGACCGCCTTCGAGCCGCTGGTCGCGGTCACCGGGCAGCACCGGTCGATGCTCGACCAGGTGAACCGGCTGTTCGGCATCGCGCCCGACTACGACCTGGACATCCTCACCGCCGGACAGACTCTGACGGACATCACCAACCGCACGCTGCACCGGCTCCAGCCGGTTCTCGAGAAGGAGCAGCCGGACGCGGTGCTCGTCCAGGGCGACACCACCACCACGCTCGCCGGTGCGCTGGCCGCCTTCTACCAGAAGATCCCCGTCATCCATCTCGAGGCGGGGCTGCGGACGCGAAGCAAGTACTCGCCCTACCCGGAGGAGATGAACCGCCGGCTCACCACCCGGCTGGCGGACCTGCATCTGGCACCGACTTCGAGCGCACGGCAGAATCTCCTGCGCGAAGGAGTCGAAGAGAAGTCGGTCGTCGTCACCGGCAACACGGTCATCGACGCCCTGCTGAGGACCCTGGACCGCACCGCCGGCCAGGTGTCCGACCCCACCGTGGGGCTCCTGGAGACGGACTCCCGGCGAGTCCTCCTGGTCACAGCACACCGCCGTGAGTCCTGGGGCGAGGGCATGGAGTCCATCGGTGGCGCCCTCGCCTCACTGGCCGCGCTTCATCCCGACCTGCTGGTGGTCTTCCCCATCCACCGCAACCCGGCGGTACGGGCCGCCATCCTGCCCAAGGTCGCGGGACTGGAAAACGTGAGGGTTGTCGAGCCGCTGGACTACGAGGGCTTCGCTCATCTCATGAACCGTGCCTACCTGATCCTCACGGACAGCGGGGGTGTCCAGGAGGAGGGACCGAGTCTCGGCAAGCCGGTACTGGTGATGCGCGAGGCCACCGAGCGGCCCGAGGGGGTGGCCGCCGGCACCGTGGCGCTCGTCGGCACGGACGCTGCGCGCATCGTGGCGGAGGTGACGCGGTTGATCCGAGACCCCGGAGCGCACGCGAAGATGGCGCAGGCGGTGAATCCCTATGGTGACGGGCTCGCGGCGGAACGCACGGTTCAGGCCCTGGGACACTGGTTCGGACTGTGCGATGCGCCGGCGGACTTCACCGGTACGACGGTCATGGCCGCCGCCGTGACGACCGCGGACGACCTCCCGGCGCAGTCCCGTCGGACCGATACAGCCGCCACCGACCTCGAAGCGGACGGGCTCCGGTTCTCCCTCTCGAGCAGTGGCAGCAACCTGTAGGAAGGTCGCACTGAGAAGCGCGGAGCGCGTCCGGAGAGCGGGGCAGCCGCCGTCGCCGCGGGGCCGCGCTGCTCGCGGAGCCGTCACGACGGTGTGGCCGCCGTACGCCACCGCCTGGTAAGCGGTCGCGGCCCGAGCGCCCCGAAGCTGCCCGTGCCCCGCGGTACGGGCAGCAAGGTCCCCGACGGCTTCAACGGTGACGAACAGAATCCGCAAAGCCTCAGCGCACGCGTCCCGGCTCACGAGCCTCAGCGCACGCGTCCCGGCTCACGAGCCTCAGCGCACCCGTCCCGGCTCACGGCCACACGAGGCAGTACGGCTGATGCCCTGCCTCATGAAGCCGATGCGAGAAGTCCTGCCACTCGTGCAGCGATTGGGGGTGGGAGGGCGCTGACCTGGGGCTTCGTAAGGGAATGTGCGTTGACCTGCGAAAACTCCTCTCGGTAGTTCTCACCGGTCAACGCCGTTTCCCAGGCTCATGTGCCCTGGATGTGCCCTGGGGCGCTCACTCGTGGGCTGGGCTGGGCTGGGCTGGGCTCGGGAGCCGGAGCATCTGAGCTGACCCGGCGGAGGCGAGCCTCGGTGCGTCCGGAGAAAGTGGCGTACGGGTTCGACCTGCTGCGGGTGAGCGGCCACGCTGAGATTTGGTGTGGGTGATTCAGCGCGGGGGCGGTCCGCGGCGCTAGAAAATCACCCATCCCGGAAATCCACTGATGGGCCATCAGGCGAGCTGCTAGCGTCCCGATTGTCACCGAGGGGCTCAAATGCCCCGCCCGCACCACATGCTCAGGACGACCGTGAAGATCAAGCGTGTTCGCATCGAGAACTTCTGCTGTCTGCACAAGGTGGACGTGTTCTTCGAAGACATCACTTCCTTCATCGGGCCGACGGGGGTCGGCAAGTCCACCGTGCTGCGTGCGCTCGACTGGTTCTTCAACGGCGAAAAGGGCGTCGCACTCAGCGACGATGACGTTCACTCGGCGGCCGAGGGCGGCCGTATCTCGGTGGAGGTGGAGTTCGACGGGCTCACCGATCACGATCGCGAGACCCTCGGGCGGTACGCGCCCGACGGCGCTGTGAGCGTGAGCATCTGGCGAACCTGGCAGAACGGTGAGGACAAGATCACGGGTAAGGCGCTCGCGTATGGGCCGTTCGAAGAGGTGCGCAAGAACGAGAAGGCCATGGAACTGCGTCGCGCCTATGACCAGTTGAGGGAGGGCGACCCGAGCCTGGGGTTGCCGGCCGGCGGGACCAAGGACAAGGTCCTGGAGGCGATGCGCACCTGGGAGTTGGCCAACCGTGACCGCCTCACCGAGGCTGAGGTCGAGGACACGCATTTCTTCGGATTCGCCGGGCAGAGCAGGCTCGCTCAGCTGATCGACTTCGTGTTCGTCTCCGCCGACCTACGGGCTTATGAGGAGGCCGACGACCAGAAGGCGACGGCGCTCGGGCGCATCCTTGACCATGCTGTGGACCGCTCGCAGGCGAATGAGCAGCTCGGCGAGATCGCGGAGAACGCCCATCTGGCCCGGCAGGAGGTACACGCCAAGGTGTATGGCCCGGTGTTGGATGAGGTGTCGGCCGCGCTCTCCGCGGAGGTTGCCAAGTTCACCACCGGGCGTGAGGTTGTCGTGACCCCCACGGTGCAGGCGCCGAGGCCCGCCCGAACCACCTTCCAGGTGAGCATCCGGGACGGTGCTGCTCATACCTCGGTGCACCGGCAGGGGCATGGCTTTCAGCGTGCCCTGATCATCGCTGCGCTGACGTACCTAGCCGACCGCAGGCGCCCGGCCGACGGCATGCGGACGCTGTGCCTGGCCATCGAGGAGCCGGAGCTGTTCCAGCACCCACCTCAGGCGCGGACGTTCGCGAAGGTGCTCCGCGAGCTGGTCAGCACCTCTCCGCAGGGCCGTACGCAGGTCATGTACGCCACTCATAACCCCGTCTTCATCGATCCGAAGGGTTACCACCAAGTTCGACGCCTTGGCCGCGCTGCTGGCGAGGACCACCCCGTCACTGAGGTGTGGCAGGCCACGGAGGGGGATCTGTGCAGGACCCTCGACGGGCTGGTCGACAAGAAGGTGATCAGGAGCAGGACCGAGGGGACGCTGGGAGGTGCCCTGGCAGAGGGCTTCTTCGCCCATGCCGTTGTGCTGGTCGAGGGAAGCGGGGACGAGGGAGTGATCACCGGTTGCGCGGACCGGTCGGGGATCAACCTGGGCGCGGAGGGCATCAGCATCATCGAGGTCCACGGCAAGGACAACCTCATGATTTCCGACGCGCTCTTCAGCGCCTTGGGCGTGCCCTGCTACGTCGTATTCGACGGTGACGCCGACATGGAGGAGCGTAAGCGGGAATCGGTGCGCCACCTCATCCCTCAGCAGCGCCAGGAGAAGGAGCAGGAGTTCGAGCGCCAGGCACGCAACAACCGGACCAAGAACGCGAACCTTCTCCAGTACCTGGGCGCGACACCGACTCCCCGGCCTACCGACGACTCGACCGGCCGTTACACCGTCTTCGAGGACACCCTGGAGACCTATCTCGCCCAGCACTGGCCAGCCTGGGACGAGCGCAGGCAGGACCTCGTCCGGTCCGGTGAGGGCCTTGGCGGGAAGAATGCGGCGACATACCTGGAGACAACCCGGACGGTCGCGACGGAGCCTCCGTTCCTGTTGCACGCCTTGATGGAGAACATCCGCTCGCTGGCCGGGCGCTGGTAGCCGGGCGGCGCCTCATCGTAGGCGTTCCTAGATGTTGCGGGTCATGACGTTGGTGACGGCGCATAGTGATGGGCGAGGTCGGTGGCGAGGTCGCGGAGGTGAGCCCTGGCTTCGGTGGGGCCGTGCACAGTGATGGCGCTCCCGAACGGCAGTAGTGCTCGCACGTCCTCCAGACGCAGGAAGCGGATTGTTACCTTGCGGCCGGTGGTGGATTCCTCGTGGTCGTCCTGGACGAGTCGTTGGCCGAGGATCCGTTGCGCTCGCTCGATCTGGGTCTGGTCGATGGTGGCGCTGACCTCTATCGCGTGCTTGTGTTCCCACTGGTCAATGAGCGCTGCAGCGACGGTGGCCAGGGTCTGGTTCTCGCGGATCCGCCGTGGCTGGTCGACTTCTTTCCACGTGGTGATCCGTTCGAGTCGGTACATCCGTGGCACTCGGGCACGGTCGGCGACGAGATACCAGATGCCGGCCTTGGCGAACAGCCCGTAGGGATCCACGACCAGGTCGCGTGGGCATGATTCGCGTGGGCTGTCGTACTCGATCCGCAGCCGGCGACCGCGCCGCATCGGGCCGATCAGCGAAGCCGGAGTCGTGCCGGAAGCACGGGCCTGGAGCCAGGGGCGGCTGTCCACGTGCACTACGTCGGTGAGCGGCAGGAGCTCATCAACTCGACGTGGCTGTGCAGCGGCGATCTTGGAGAGCGCGCGCTGGCTTTCGACCGATGCGTCGAGCTCTGCACGTTGCTTCTCGTCCAGCCCGGTGAGCGACAGATGATCACGCTCGCCGGGTGTGAGTCGTGTGAGGTCGAGCCCGGACCCGGGCAGCATGGTCACGCCTCCGAGGCGGCCCCGTTGCGCGGTCACCGGCAGACCGGCGTCGCGGAGCCAGTTCAGGTCGCGGGTGACGGTTCGAAGGGACACCCCGAGCGCCGAGGCGAGTTCCTGTGTGGTCACGGCATTCCTCGATGCCAGGAGCAGCATCAGGGAGAAGAAGCGGTCTGGGGTCACACGCCAAGTTTTTCAGGAATTGCGACATGATGCGGCGCATATCCCGGTCAGGCTGGCGGATGCGTACAACGACCTGTGAGAAGGAAGAACCATGACCACATCCGTCGTGTCCATCGTCTACGTGAACGACGCTCCCGCCGCAGCACGTTTCTACGGCGACCTCCTCGGCATGAGCCCGTCGTTCGAGACTCCGGGATACATCACCTTCGACCTCGGGCCAGGCGCTGACCTGGCTGTGTGGTCCGGCCAGTTCGAGGATCTGTCAGCGGACGTCCCGCGTACCAGTGAGGTGTGCCTGGCCATTGACAGTGGGCCCGACGAGGTCAACACGATCTTCAAGCAGTGGCAGTCCAAGGGCGTCACGATCCTGCAGGAGCCTCATGATGCGGGGTTCGGGCTGACCTTCCTCGCAGCCGATCCTGACGGGAACCGTATCCGCGTCGCACCGCGGGGCTGAAAGGCCGCAATGCGGCAGGCGCGTACGATAAACGTCGCGCCTGCCGTCGTCTGACTTCGAGAGGACGACGAGTGCCCTACGCGATGCGCCCCTGAGCGTCGAGGGCCGTAGGCGGCTCGTGAAGCGGTGCCAGACACGTCCCATCGCTCACGTCGCCGCTGAGATGGGTATCTCTCGCGCATGCGCCAGCATTGGGTAAATCGCTGGCGGCTACACGGTGATGCGGGATTGCAAGACCGGCCGTCGAGTCCGCACCGGAGTCCGAACGCGACTCCAGCATGGGTCATCGAGCAGATCGAGTCCTGGCGCCGCGAACTCAAGTGGTCCGCGCAAGGGCGCGACGGCTGCTGCTTTCCTCGCCCCGGGCGAAGGTCTGGTTCGCCGCCCACGGCATCAACCACATCCACTGGGTCGTTACCGACAATGGTGCTTGCTACCGCTCCAGCGACTTCGCCCGCATCGTCGGGCAAGGCACCCGGCATCAGAGAACCAAGCCATACACACCTCGGCACAACGGGAAGGTGGAGCGCTACCAGCGCATCACGGCCGAGGAAGTCCTCTACGCCCGCGAGTTCACCAGTGAGGACGCCCGGTCAGCCGCGATCGCAGTGTGGAACATCCAACTACCACCGGCCGCATAGTGCTGCCGCCGGGAAGCCCTCTCCGTCGAGACGGAAGGGGGTGGTGACAGCGTCAGGATCGACTCACTGACCCGGCACGCCCATCCCGCCACCTGCAACGCCTCTACGACGCTGATGACTTCAGGTGAGAGATTGGGGTGGCCAAGGCGCAGGGGCCGGCCGGCTACGACCGCGCGCAGGAGGGCGGCGATGCTCGCCCCGCGAGAACGGAAAGGCAGCACCACGGACACGGTTCCGGTCCCACCAGTGGCTGCTTCCACGAGGTAGCCGCGTCCATCGACCGTTGTGCGGTCACCGAAGCGCTCGTAGACGTTGAAGTGCTGCTCCATCCCGCGTTCCCCGATCCGGCAGCCTCCCGGCCAGGGCAGCCGGGCTCGCCCGGACGCGCCGAGCAGGGCCGGTACGAGGTAGTACGAGGCCCGGATGCGGGCGGCGACCTCGGGATCGGGGCCTGGCTGAGGCTTGTCGCTCGGCAGGATCACGGTGGTGTGCGGATCGCTGACCGGACGGGCTGTGTGCCAGCCGGCCTGTTGGAGCAGAGTGAGCATCGTCTCGACGTCCGTGTTCGACGGGACGTTACTCAGACGCACCGGGCGGTGCAGGGCCGCGGCGGCGGCCAGCAGGGGCAGGGCCGCGTTCTTGGAGCCGTCGACGCTGATGGAGCCGACGAGTGGGCTGCCGGGTCGCACGGCGACCACTTCTGCGGCGACGGGGGGAATGCGTACGGCTGTCAACGGTCAACTCCTCTGCAGGGGCAGGTGTGATGCGGTGGGTAGTGGGGTGCTGACCTTGAACTCGGCCCAGCAGCGTTTGCCGGGCGGCAGCGGATCGAAGCCGTGGCGGTCCGCCAGTGCTGCGACGAGGAACAGCCCGCGTCCGCCTTCCTCGTCCACATCCGACAGGCCGACCCGTGGGACGGCGGGGTTGGCGTCGTTCACCTCGATCCGCAGTCCCTTGTCGCTCAGGCAGGCGCCGGCCGTGATCGGGCCGCCGTTTGCGTGCCGGACCGCGTTCGCGATGAGCTCTGCGGCCACCAGCTCTGCCGCGTCCAGGAGTTCGGGGCCGAGGAAGGCGCCGAAAGTCCGTATCCCGTCCGCGAGCTGCTGGCGCGCGGACGCTGCGGCAGCTGGCGTGCCGGGGACGGGAATCCGGATGTGATGCGCTTCCATGAGCGGCCTCCTGGTCGGTTCGGCCACTCCACGCAACCGCTCCGGAGGTAAGCGGAACCAGTCGGTGTGCCGGAGCTGCATCACTTATGCAGGAGCTGCATCACTGCCAAATGCCGCTCGGTTACTCTCGGTTGAGCAGGCAGGATCGGCGACGGCAGAAGGGGCCGTGGCACAGATGGCCGAGGCACAGAGTGAAGCGAGACGGATCGGCGAAGTGATCCGTCAGGCACGCGTGTTACAGCGGCGCTCGCAGAGGGACGTTGCCGCCGCGCTTGGGTATCACCAGTCGAAGGTGAGCCGCCTGGAGAGCGGCAGGGGCACGGAGGACGTGCGAGTGCTGCGCGAGATCGCGCAGGTGCTGGAGATTCCGCCGCAACGTCTCGGCCTCGCCGCCGCTTCTGATGCCAGCCCCGCCGAGCCCGGAACAGAGGACATGCACCGCCGTACCTTCCTTGCCGCGAGCGTCGCCGCGCTCGCGGCTCCGCCGTCGTCGAGCGCGGCACATCACGACCTGATCCAAGTCCTGTTGCCAGGCACGAGCCCCGCGGCCACCGGGCAAGCCCTGGGCCTCGACGAGCTGCGGGACCGGGCACGGGCCGTACGCCGGATGTTCTGCACGTGCGACTACGCGGAACTGGAGCAGACCTTGCCGGGTCTGATCGCCGACCTGCGTCAGGCCGCCGGAGGCTCATCCGGCTCGGCGGAGATGTCCGGGCTGCTCGCGACCGCCTACCAGACGTCGGTGAGCCTGTTGCTGAAGCGGGCCGATCAGGGCAACGCCTGGCTTGCGGCCGGTCGGGCCATGGCCGAGGCGGAACGGTCCGGGGACCCTGTCGTCCTCTCCGCCAGTGTGCGCGTCCACGCTCACGTTCTCGTGCGGGAGAAGCACACGGCCCAGGCCGTGAACATGGTCCGCCACACTGCCGACCAGCTCACCGGCTCCTACGACCAGCGCTCGCCCCGGTACCTGGCGGCGGTTGGTCTGCTGTTGCTCCGCGGGGCGACCGCCGCCAGCAGAAACGGCGACCGCGACACCACCCAGGACTTCCTCACCGAAGCCAAGGAAGTCGCTCGCTACGTCTCCTTCGACCGGCCGGACGCCTGGGCGAACTTCAGCCCCACCAACGTCGCACTCCACGAGATCAGCGCAGCCGTCTCCTTCGGTGACGCCGGCATCGCCCTGGAAACCGCACGGCCGCTCATGCGGCGGCACATTCCTGTCCCCGAGCGCCGGGCCGCGCTGTGGGTGGAGACCGCCCGCGCCTACAGTCAGCAGGGCAGGCTCGCTGACGGCTATCAGGCCCTGCGTATCGCCGAGAGCTGCGCGGCACAGGACGTCCGTCGCCCGGCCGTACGCGAACTGGTCGCCGACATGGCAGCCCGCGACCGCCGCCGGGCACTGCCCGAGCTGCACCACTTCAGCCGCCAACTGGGAGTGCCCGCGTGAGTGATCAGCCCGACAAGCCGTTCCTCCAGATCGTGGTCTGCGCGGCCGGTGTCGCCGCCGACGTCGGCCGGCTGATCACCGCAGCACAGGAGCGGCACTGGGATGTCGGCGTCATCGCCACCCCACAGGGCCTCGGCTTCGTTGACGTGGAGGCGGTCGAGGCCCAGACCGGCCACCCCATCCGCTCTGCCTGGCGGTCACCGGGTGAACCGCGACCGACTCGGCCCGCGGACGCGATCGCGGTCGCCCCGGCCAGCTTCAACACCATCAACAAGTGGGCCGCCGGGATCTCCGACAATCTCGCCCTGGGCGTCCTGTGCGAAGCACCCGCCATGGACATCCCGGTCGCTGTGCTGCCATACCTGAACTCGGCCCAGGCGGCCCACCCCGCGTACCGCCAGAGCCTGGAACGGCTACGCGAGATGGGCGTCCTGATCGGCTCGTACGAGCCGCACCGGCCAAAGGCCGGCGGCGGGGCCGATCGCTACCGCTGGGAGGAAGCCCTGGAGCTCCTCGCGCCCAAGCTGTCCGCTCCCGCCTGATCAGTGCCGCCGTGTCGGTGACCCCTGTGGTGGCCGAGCAATGGCTGCCGCGGGGTGGACCGGCACGCTGGGCCGTTGCATGGCACTGTGGGCCCTGGCTGCCTGGGCCCATGGACCGGGAACGTGGCGGTCGCCGAGGCGGCGGATACGCCAGGTCAGCGCGCGGGCGGGACTGCGGGCGTCGTCCAGGGCACGTTGGTGCAGCGCTTGGCCGAGGACGGTGGCTGCGTTGTGTCCTGCTGCCTCTGCCTCGGCGAGCACGGTGGCGAGTGCGTCCCAAGCGGGGTCGTTGAGGATGCGCTCGGCGTGCTCCGGAACCACATCCTGAAGGTGGTGGGCGAAGCGGCGCTTGGTCTGCGGGCCGGGTGTCCGGCCGGCGAGGCCGACCAGGACGGGCTCGGCGGTCTGCGCGTACGCGGTCTGCATGTGGAGGAGGGCCTGTTCGGCTGCCGCCTCCTGCTGGGCGTGCTGGCGGGTGCGGTGCCAGTGCAGCGCGAAGGCGACCGCGGTGAGTGCGGCGTCCAGCAGCATGGTGAGCCCGGTGCCGTCACTGTCCTGTGGCCTCTCGCGCCAGATGGTCTGGATGCTGCGGCGCAGGGCGCGGGTGCTGTCGAGGTTGGCGGTGATGCGGGAGCGGGTGGCGCGCTCGAAGGCGGCGGCGGCTTGTTCGAGTTCGGCCCGCGCCGCGGTCGGTGCCATGACGGGCAGCAGGTCCAGCGTCGCGCCGAGCGCGACGAGTTGGCCCTGGGCCGTCTGCTCGTCGCCTTTCGTGAGGTGATGGGGGATGCGTTCGGTGGCGGCGGTGGCCTGGTGCCACAGGTTGCCAGGCTGGATGGTGGCTGGCTCGGGGCTGGTGGTGGCGAGGCGTTCGCGGATCTTGGGCAGGGAGAGGTCAGGGGCGAGGGTGGAGCCCGCGAACCACACCGGGTCGCCTTCCTCGTTCACGTTGCCGGGCAGGGCGAAGTTGCAGCCGAGCGCGTCGCCGGAGGGAGCGAGCTTGAGGCGTACGTCCACGCCGGTCGCCTCCAGCAGCGAGAAGAACTCGGCCTCGTCGGCCGCGGCGGCGACCGCGCGGCGCACCCGCATACGCAGGACCTCGCGGGCGGTGGCGTCCTGGTCCAGACGCTTGGCCTTGAAGTGCTCCTTGCTGGTGGGGCGTTTGGCGGCGGTGCCGTCGCCCGGCTTCAACCGCCTGAGCCCATAGTCGACTTCGATCTGTCGGGCCTCGCGCTGGACGGCTCGGATGTCGTAGTCCCGCCTGGGGCGTCGGCCGTCCTGGCGGACGAGGGTGGCGGCGATGTGGATGTGGTCGTCGGCGTGCCGTACGGCCACCCAGCGGCAGGCTTCGGTGTCTCCGGTGGGGGCGATGCCGGCGGCGGCCACGATCCGGCGGGTGATCTCCGCCCAATGGGCGTCGGACAGGATGGGGTCCTCGGGGGCGGCGCGGACCGGGCAGTGCCAGACGGTGGTTTGGGGAGCCTGGCGGCCGAGCATGGCCACCGGCTGGTCGAGTTGCGTGTAGAGCTGCTTCTCCACCTCCTTCGGGTCGCGGTGCGGGCTGCGGCCGGGGTCGGGGGCGAAGTCGTTCCAGGACGCGACCAGGTGCGGGTCGACGTGCTCGTTGGCGTCGCCCTTGCCGAAGAGGTAGGCGATCAGACGGCGGGTGCTGCCCTTGCCCGTGATGATCTTCGGTATCACCGGCCCTGCCTTCCCTCGGTGACCTGGGCGACGGCGGTGTCCACGTCACCGATCGATGCTTCGACGCGGGCCAGGAGCCGGTGAACGACGTCCGGCTCGGGCCAGGCGCCGTCCTTGTTGAGGTGCCAGGTGAGTTGGTTGAGGTTGTTGCCGAGGCCGCCGAGCTGACGGTTGGCGGCCATCAGCGCCTTCACCATGGCGCGGTAGTCGGCGATCGCAGCCGTGGGGTCCTCGGCGCGGGCCGCGGCTAGCGATGCCTCGGCGACGTAGCCGCCGATCTGCATGCGACTGAGCGCGGCGGCGTGGGCGAGGTCGGTGAACTCGCTGTCGCTGTAGCGGGGGTGGACGCGGCGCTCGCGCAGGCGCGGCTGACGCAGGCGGCGCTGCGGCTTCGGCGTCTGCGCGTCGTGGGGCGACGGTCTGGTGTCTCCTGTATCGGTCGGCTCCCCCGGGTCGGCCGATCCCGGTGCCCCCTCGGCGCCGGGTTCCTCCGCCACCCCAGGGGCGGAGGCCGGGTAAGGACTCCTTACCCGACAACTTGCTGCTCTGTCTGGGGCTGAGGTGGTGTGCGTCTGCTGCTGAGCTGTGGGGAGTTCGTGGTGCTGTTCGTGCATGGTGATGCTCCGGTGGCGAGGGGGCGGGAGGTGTGTCACGTGCGTCGCATGCGTCCCATGCCTGGTCAGGACAGGTACGGACACTCGGGCAGGTACGGAGAAGTCCGTCCCGGTGAGGACATCCGTCCCCGCGCTGACCTGCGCGGGGACGGATGCGACGCAGTGATACGGACCCAGGGGGGCGGGTCAGCGGGCACGTTTGGGGCCGGCGGGTCCGCCGGGTGGGCCGATGGGCAGCTGACCCGCCGGGGCGGCGGGCAGCTTGCCCTGAGCCTGGCGCGCGGGTGTGGCGTCGTGCGTGGGGGCGGGCGCCGTCTCGGTGAGCTCGGGGCAGTGGCGGGCCCAGCTGTCGAGGAACCGGTTACGGGCGTACCCCTTGGCCTGCCTGCCCTTGTCGAACCGGTAGTTGGCCGGGCGGATGTCGAAGTCCCGCAGCATTCTGCCCAGGTGGTAGACGTTGAGCCCCTTGGTGCCGTGCTCCGCCCAGGGGGCGTCAGGATCCTGGAGCAGGGCGGTGACCAGATCCAGGGAGGACAGGGCCTCGGGGTTGCCGTGTGCCTCGAAGACACGGTGGATGTCGCGCAGCAGCCGCGTCTTCAGGTTGGTCTGCTCGTCCTGGACGGCCTCGAACCGGGTCATCGCGACACACGCCGCACGGGCGCTGGCAGGCCAGTGGCCGCCGGCCAGGTCGGCGATGATGACCAGCGGTTCCCAGGTGTCCGCCGCCCGGTCCTCCACCGGCATGGTCGGCGCCATGCGGCCGGCCGTGCCGCGCAGGGTGCCCAGCCAGGCGGCCAGCTTGTCCCGCACCGCGTTCAGTTCCGGTATGGCGTAGCGCGAGCGGAACGGGGTCACCTTCTCGCCCGGCTTGCGCTTTTGCATGCGGAGCACGACCGCCCGGTCCGTGATCGTGTCGGGCAGGTCGCCGATCGAGGCCAGTGCGGCCATGGCGAAGGTCGGATACGGGGTCGGCTTGTGCTCCGGACCGGAGATGCGCCAGGCGGGCCGGTTGCGCTGGTGTCCGGCGTTCAACAGGCCGCGCAGTTCCTCGTTCTCGCCGGCCTTGCTGAAGATGGTGTCGGCCTCGTCCACCAGGATCGTGCGCGGGTTCTTGCCGATGATGCGGAACAGCACCGCCGTGGACATGTTCACCGTCATGATCGGCTGGTGGACGGTCTCGTGGAGCACGTCCAGAACACGGGACTTGCCGCAGCCCTTCGTCGGGCCTACGACCGCCAGACGGGGCGCGTGCTGCAAGGCGGTCTGTATGTGAGTGGCCGCCACCCACAGCGTGACCGCGGTCAGCGCCTCGTCACTGGGCAGCACGACGTACTTACCGATCGCCGCCCGCAACTCATCCAGCAGCACGGCACCCTCACCAGAACCCTGTTCCGAGGGGCCTGCCGGTCCCCGAGGAGGCTGGGGACCGACCTCGTGATCCGGTCCCCGTGCGTCGACGGGACCGGTCCCCGCCTGCTGGGCGGTTCCCGCCACGAGGGTCTCGGTCCCCGGCGACTGGCGGGGACCGTGCTCACGGTCCCCATTACGGTCCCTTGGTGCAACTGCAGCCTCTTGGGGACCGGTCCCCGATTTCCCGCCGCTGGCCTGCGGGTTTGCGCCGGATGTCGATACGGGGACCGGGACGTGCGGGGACCGAGCAGCGGGCACGTCGCGGGGACGGTCCCCAACAACGGCATCAGCAGACGACTGGGGACGGTCCCCGTGTGCTTCCGCATCTGCCGGGTGTTCGACGGTCCCCGACGCGGGGGGCTGTGTGTCCTGCTGATCCTGGCGGCGCCAGGGGATGCCCTGGCCGGGGACCGCGGGAGTGGGCCAGCCGGTGAGGGAGGCGTTCGTGGTGCTGGGGGACGTAGAGTCCTCCATAGGCGTTCCTCTCCGGTGAGAGGCAGGACGGGCAAGATCCCGCCCCTCACCAGCTCGTTCGTTCAGGGATGGGCAGTCGGCAGGGGAGTCTTCGGCCCTCGGCGTTGGCGCGCCGGGGGCCGCTTCGTCGTCCGCGTCAGATGCGGGGTCAGGCCGTGAGGTCGTACGACGTCTGGGCGTCCAGCCACGCGTCCACCTCCCGCCAGCGGTAGCGCAGGTGACGGCCGACCTTGTGGACGCTGGGGCCGATGCCCCGGTACTTCCACTGGTAGAGCGTCTTCACCGGCACCCCGAGATAGGCGGCGACCTCCTCAGGGGTGGCAAGGGGGCCACGCTGGGCAGCCGCAGCGGTGGCAGGGGCGTTGGTGCTACGGGGAGGGTTCTTCGGCACAGGGCTCCTTTTCGGTCTTGAACAATGGGCTGGACAACACAGCCACACCACCCGGAGAAAAGTCCAGAGTTGGTTCTGAAACTCCTCACTACTTCTTTCGGTGTGGCTGGGGAGAGGGAAACAGTAAGGGTGGATTCACGGTTGCCGAAATCGCTCCAGCCAGGCTCGAATTTTTCTTTCGGCGAAGCAACCGGTCGAGGTGCCGGAATCCGGTACCTCCGCAGCTCAGAGGTAACACTTGGCGGTCAGGGACGACGTGACTGGCCCGCCGGACATCATGGCTGATGCATGCTCAAATCGCCCATCTCGAAAACGGCGAAGCAAGGTAACACGACACCTCGGCCGAAACGCCTCGCGATGTACCGGAATTCGACGAGACGAACGCCACTTCGCCCCCGAACGACTTTTGGAGAGTTTAAGAGCTAACTCTTGTCATGACGCCCGGATGCAAGTTACAGCTATCTGTCATGCCCAACCGACCTGTCGAAATAGGCCCGGCCGGCCTCCACACCGCCCGCGCCATCGAGCACCTACGTCTCGTGCGCGGCCTGACCCAGCACCAGCTCGCCGCCCGCTGCACCGCACTGGGCCGCCCGATGGCCAACACCGCCCTCAGCCGCACCGAACGCGCCCGCCGCCGATGCGACGTAGACGACCTCGTCGCCCTCGCCACCGTGCTCGGCGCCCCTCCCGCAGCTCTGCTGCTCCCGTGGCCGACGCACTCCCCGGTGTCCCACGCCACCTCCCACTCCCTCACCCCCATCCAGGAGGCCCTTCTTGGCTGACGTGTACGACCGCTGGCACAAGTCCCACCCCAAGCCCACCGAGGCCGAGTGCGGCGAGCACAAGAGCCGTACGAAGCGGATGGTCCCCACCGCCGACCACGGCATCGGTAAGCGTTGGCAGGTCCGCTACCGCGACCTGGACGACCGCCAGCGCAAGGAGAACTTCCACACGAAGGCCGAGGCGGACAACCGCGCCGCCGAGGTCGACGTCGAGATCCGGCGCGGTTCTTATGTCGTCCCGGCCGAGACGAAGCAAACGCTCGGCGCCTACGCGCAGAAGTGGCTCGACGCGAACTCCGTCGGCCCGACGACCGCGCTCCGCTACGAGGCGACCGTCCGTAACCACATCGTCGAGCACCTCGGCCGACGTGAGCTGCGGTCCCTCAACCAGCCCTCGGTCATCCAGGGTTGGATCCGCACGCTCCAGGACGGCGGCCTGGAGGTGTCGACGATCGAGGGCATCTTCGACATCCTCTCCAGCATCCTCGGCACAGCCGTGGAGGACGGGCTGCTGCCGAAGAACCCGTGCAAGGCGAAGTCGGTCAAGCTCCCGACCGCGACCAAGAAGAAGGTCATCCCTTGGTCGCTGGAGCGACTCCGCGCGGTCATCGCCGGCCTCCCGAAGCGGTTCCAGGCCGGCGGCAAGCTCGCCTTCGGCTGCGGTCTGCGCCAGGGCGAGGTGTTCGGCTTCGCCGTCGAGGACATCGACTTCAAAGGTGGCTGGATCCACGTCAACCGCCAGGTACGGCTGGTCGGCACGAAGCCCGTCTTCGCCCTGCCCAAGGGCAACAGGATCCGGTCAGTGCCCCTGTCGGCTCAGCTCGCCGTCGTCCTCAAGGCGCACATGAAGGAGTTCCCGCCGGTCGACGTCACCCTGCCTTGGACCAAGCCTGACGGCGAACCGAGAACCTTCCGCCTCCTCTTCGTCGACACGAAGAAGCGGGCCTACAACCGCAGCGTCTTCAACATGGGCGACTGGAAGCGCGCCCTTGCCGCCGCCAGCGTGATCCCTCCCCGCGAGCGCGGAGCGCGCTACCTCCAGGCGGCCCCGGAAGACGGCATGCACGCACTCCGGCACGCCTACGCTTCCGTACTCCTGGATGCGGGGGAGAGCATCAAGGCGCTCTCCGAGTACCTCGGCCACTCGGACCCGGGTTTCACGCTGCGGACGTACACGCATCTGCTGCCGTCCAGCGAGACCCGCACCCGCAAGGCGATCGACGACGTCTTCACAGAAGCCGAGGCAGGAGACGAGGACGACCGGCCCGGCACCCAGGGCACATCAGTGCCCCCAGCGAAACCCATGTGCCCTCAATGTGCCCTGGCCGCCTGACGGCCCCTCCCCGGCACGGAAAAGGGCGAGGCCCGAAGACCCCGCCCGATCCGCAAGAAACCCCAGGTCACGGCCACACAAGGCAATAAGGCTGATGCCCCGCCTCGTGCAGACGGTGGCTGAAGTCCTGCCACTCGTGCAGCAGTTGGTACACGTTGAACGCATCCCGCGGCCCGCCCCGGTCCGGCACCGTCGACCAGATGAAGGCCGCCGCGCCCACCGCCTCCTCGCCGATGCCCCGGAGGGGGTCGACGACGGTCATGGGGAGCTTCACGACGGCGTAGTCGGGGTGGAGGACGACCAGTTCCAGGGGCGGGACCTTGTGGAGAGGGACGCCCTCGATGCCGGTGAGGACCATCGCGGCCATGGTCTCCGGCTTGATCTTGGTGAACATGCCGTTCATGCCGAGCTCGTCGCCGCCGAGTTCCTCGGGGCGCATCGAGATCGGCACGCGGGCCGCCGTCGCGCCGTCCGGCGCGCCGAAGTATTTGTAGGTCACCCCCACCCGGCCACCATTCCCGCTTCCTGCCCTGAGCCGGTCTGCCCCGCGGTCCGTGTAGTCCATACCGTCCATACGGCCCGACAGGTCGATCCGCTCAGGATCGTTCTGTGATCCTTGCGACCCGGGTGATCCGGGTGATCCAGGAGAGCCCGGCGACGCCTGCGTCTGTCGTGCCTCGGCCGCTTCCTCCGCCTCGCGCCGGTGCCTTCCCCGCCGGGCACGCCGAGGACCGAGGTCATCGGTCCCCTCGCCCAGTCCGCCACCGCGATGCATATCTCCACCCGACTGCTTTTCTAAGGCGCGCGACCCCCGCCACGCAACCCGATCATCGTGACAGTGACCTCCCCCACGGCCGCACGCCGAAACGTACGCTGAAACACCTGTCCGCAGGATCTTCGCAGCCTCTGACACCATGGCCCGTGTGAGCTATCCGTACGGAGCCCCAGTTTCGCAGACACGCGAGGGCTGATGCCCGGTCGTCGCGTGATGGATGTGCCTCCGCGGCTTTTCGGTGGCCGGGATCTTCCGCTCGTGGCGGCCCACGGCCGCTGCCCTACGCTGAGGGGGTCACTAGCCCCCCCCGAGTCGGAGAAGTCGCAGGTCATGACCGAACTGCCCTATTCATATGAAGCCCCAGTCTCGCAGACTCTTTTCGACCGCGCGGCCCTCGTCACGCCCGGCGGCGTGAACTCTCCGGTGCGCGCGTTCCGCGCCGTGGGCGGTACGCCCCGCTTCATGGTGTCCGGAAACGGTCCATACCTGACCGATGCCGACGGGAGGGAATACGTCGACCTCGTGTGTTCATGGGGGCCGATGATCCTCGGGCACGCGCATCCCGACGTCATCGGCGCCGTCCAGGAGGCCGTCGCTCGCGGCACCTCCTTCGGCACTCCCGGTGAGGGCGAGGTCGCGCTAGCCGAGGAGATCGTCGCCCGCGTCGAGCCCGTCGAGCAGGTCCGGCTCGTCTCCAGCGGGACCGAGGCGACCATGTCCGCCATCCGGCTCGCCCGCGGGTTCACCCGGCGGTCGAAGGTGATCAAGTTCGCCGGGTGTTATCACGGGCATGTCGACTCGCTGCTGGCGTCGGCGGGGAGCGGGGTGGCGACCTTCGCGCTGCCCGACACCCCCGGTGTCACCGGCGCCCAGGCCGCCGACACGATCGTCCTGCCCTACAACGACCTCGAAGCCGTGAACGAGGCCTTCCACGCGCATCCCGGTGAGATCGCCTGTGTGATCACCGAGGCCTCGCCGGGCAATATGGGCGTCGTACCGCCCCGGCCCGGGTTCAACCAGGGACTCAAGGACGCCTGCGCGCGCAACGGCGCCCTGTTCATCTCCGACGAGGTCATGACCGGATTCCGGACCAGCAAGGCCGGTTGGTACGGGATCGACGGGGTACGTCCCGATCTCATGACCTTCGGGAAGGTCATGGGCGGAGGATTCCCCGCCGCCGCCTTCGGTGGCCGCAAGGACGTCATGGAGCACCTGGCTCCCGCGGGACCCGTCTACCAGGCGGGCACGCTCTCCGGTAACCCCGTCGCGACCGCCGCCGGGCTCGCCCAGCTGCGGCTGCTCGACGACGCCGCGTACGACAAGGTCGACGCCGTCTCCGAGCAGATCCGCGGGCTGGTCACGGAGGCGCTGAGCAAGGAGGGCGTGGCGCACCGGCTGCAGAACGCCTCCAACATGTTCTCGGTCTTCTTCACCGGGCGTGAGGTGCGCGACTACGAGGGCGCGAAGGCGCAGGAGTCCTTCCGGTTCACCGCGTTCTTCCACTCGATGCTGGCGCAGGGCGTCTATCTGCCCCCGTCGTCCTTCGAGTCGTGGTTCGTGTCCACGGCCCACGACGAGCGGGCCATTCAGCGGATCGCCGACGCCCTTCCGGCGGCGGCCCGGGCAGCGGCGGAGGCCACGGCATGAGCCAGGAACAGACGCAGGGTCAGATGCGGGATCAGACGCAGGGACGGAATCAGGACATCACCGTCGTGCATCTCATGCGGCACGGCGAGGTCGCCAACCCGGACGGGGTGCTCTACGGGCGGCTGCCCGGTTACCACCTGTCCGAGCTCGGGCGGCAGATGGCCGAGCGGGTCGCCGAGCACCTGGCGCCGCGGGACGTCACGCATGTCGTGGCCTCCCCGCTGGAGCGGGCGCAGGAGACCGCGACGCCCATCGCGAAGGCGCACGGTCTCGGCCTCGACGCCGACGGTCGGCTGATCGAGGCCGAGAACGTGTTCCAGGGGAAGACCTTCGGTGTGGGGGACGGGGCGCTGCGGCGGCCCGAGAACTGGAAGCACCTCGTCAACCCGTTCAAGCCGTCCTGGGGCGAGCCGTACGTCGAACAGGTCGTACGGATGATGGGGGCGCTGGACGCCGCCAAGGACGCGGCCCGCGGGCATGAAGCGGTGCTGGTCAGCCACCAGTTGCCGATCTGGATCGTGCGGTCCTTCGTGGAGAAGCGGCGGTTGTGGCACGACCCGCGCAAGCGGCAGTGCACGCTGGCGTCCCTGACGACCTTCACCTACCGCGGCGACAAGATCGTGTCCGTGGGGTACAGCGAGCCGGCCAGGGATCTCGTGCCCGTCCATCTCCTCGCGGGCGCCAAGCCGGTGAAGGGGAAGGGCAAGGCGTTCGGGGCGTAGAGCGCCCATTTCCGTACACCTTGGCGCAAAGTGTTCGTATACGTCGTTACCCGAGCTGTTCTTCGTAAAATATGATCAATGTTGCGCGTTCGAAGGAACCTATCTGCTTGTCGTGCCCTCTCATTGTGTGTCAGCTGGGAGCCAGCTGAGAGGGCGCGATGAGATGGGGACCGAATGCGGGACATCAGCCGGCGGGGAATGATCGGCCTCGGGGCGGGCGCCGCGGCGGCGATGGGACTCGCGGCGTGCGGCACCGACCAACAGGACGGTCAGGGCGGGCGTGGTGGTTCCCGGTCGGGCAAGCCCGGTCCGTCAGGCAAGCCCAGTGCCTCCTCGCACCCCGGCCGCCCGATAGGCGACGGCTCCACCTCCTTCACGGGCAAGCAGCCGAACCAGCCCGCGAAGCCGGTTCCTCTGGAGCCCGGCCAGACCCCTCCGCAGTTCGTGGTCTTCTCCTGGGACGGCGCGGGTGAGGTCGGGACCGGTCTCTTCTCCCGCTTCCTCCGGCTCGCCCGCGAGCACGAGGCGCACATGACCTTCTTCCTCTCCGGGCTGTACCTCCTGCCCGAGTCGAAGAAGCGCAAGTACCTGCCGCCGAACAACCCCCGGGGCGCCTCCGACATCGGCTATCTCTCCGACGACCACGTCAAGTCGACGCTCGGGCTCGTCCGGCAGGCCTGGCTCGACGGCCACGAGATAGGCACGCACTTCAACGGCCACTTCTGCTCCGGCCACGGCACCGTCGGCAACTGGACGCCGGCGCAGTGGCGCAGTGAGATCGACCAGGCCAAGTCCTTCGTCAAGGAGTGGCGGACCAACACGGGCTGGACCGACCTGCCCTCGCTGCCCTTCGACTACGAGAAGGAACTCGTCGGCGGGCGCACCCCCTGTCTGCTCGGCCAGAACAACCTGCTGCCCACCGCCAAGGAGCTCGGCTGGCGCTACGACGCCTCCTCGCCCGGCGGCCGCCAGGTCTGGCCGCAGAAGCGGCACGGCCTGTGGGACCTGCCCCTCCAGGCGATCCCCTTCCCGGGGCGCAGCTTCGAGGTGCTGTCCATGGACTACAACATGCTGGCCAACCAGTCGATCAACTCGACGAAGGCGCCCGCGCACAACTACCCGGCGTGGCGGCAGCAGGCGGGCGAGGCGTACGTCGCCGGATTCCGGCGGGCCTACGAGAGCAACCGGGCGCCCTTCTTCATCGGCAACCACTTCGAGCACTGGAACGGCGGCATCTACATGGACGCCGTCGAGTACGCCTTCAAGCACATAGCCCGGGAGAAGGAGAAGGGCGAGGACGTCCGCCTCGTCTCCTTCCGGCAGTACGTGGACTGGATGGACGTACAGAAGCCCGAGATCCTGGCCAAGCTGCGGACGTTGGACGTGGGACAGCGACCCGCGGGTGGCTGGAAGACGTTCCTCGGCGACACCGGCAAGGCGGCTGGTACGGGTTCGGGTACCAGCACCACTGCCGGTACTGGGACGGGTACTTCCAAGGGGTCCGGGGACGCCGCCTGAAATGGTGGTTTCCCCCCCGCAAGGGGGGTGCGGAAGATCCTCGAAACGGGCATGCGAAACTTTTCACATGAGTGCCGCCTGCCGCGCCGAACAGCGCTCGAACCGCACCCGTAGCCGTGCCGCCCTGCTCACCACCGGGGCCGCCGTCGCCGCGCTTGTCCTGTCCGCGTGCGGTTCGGGCGGGACGTCCGGGGGCTCGGGCAACAGCAACTTCGTGGCGGGCAAGGACGGCATCTCGACCGTCGCCAAGGGCTCCCGGGTCGAGGCCCCCGACCTCTCCGGCCCGACCGTGGACGGCAAGCAGCTCGACGTCAAGGACTACAAGGGCAAGGTCGTCGTCCTGAACGTGTGGGGCTCCTGGTGCCCGCCGTGCCGTGCCGAAGCCCCGAACTTCGCCAAGGTCGCCAAGGACACCGCGGCGCAGGGCGTGCAGTTCGTCGGCATCAACACCCGTGACGCCAACGTCAGTCTGGCCCAGGCCTTCGAGAAGCAGCACGGCGTCAACTTCCCCAGCCTCTACGACCCCACGGGCAAGCTGCTGCTCCGCTTCAAGAAGGGCACGCTGAACCTGCAGACGATCCCCTCGACGATCGTCATCGACCGGGACGGGAAGGTCGCGGCCCGTACGCTGCAGGCACTCAGCGAGGACAAGCTCCGCGAGATGCTCGACCCCGTTCTCGCGGAGAAGTGACCGACGTGTCCCTTCTCGCCGCGTCCACGAACCTCGCCGCGTCGTCCGACACCGTCGTCAGCGGTGCCCTGGTGCTCGCCCTGCCGATCGCCGTCCTCGGCGGGCTCGTCTCCTTCTTCTCGCCGTGCGTGCTGCCGCTCGTCCCCGGCTATCTGTCGTACGTGACCGGTGTCACCGGCACGGATCTGGCGGAGGCCAGACGGGGGCGGATGGTCGCGGGCGCCAGCCTGTTCGTGGTGGGCTTCACCGCCGTGTTCGTCTCCGGCGGGGCGCTGTTCGGCTACTTCGGGTCGACCCTCCAGGAGTACCAGAGCACGCTCAGCAAGATCCTCGGCGTGCTGATGATCGCGATGGGCGTGTTCTTCATGGGGATGATGCCCTGGCTCACGCAGCGCGAGTTCCGCTTCCACAAGCGGCCGGTGACCGGCCTGGTCGGCGCTCCGATACTCGGCGCGCTCTTCGGCATCGGCTGGACGCCCTGCCTGGGACCGACGCTCTCCTCCATCAATTTTCTCTCCATGAACCAGGCGAGCGCGGGCCGCGGCGCCATACTGACCGTCGCGTACTGCGTCGGCCTGGGAGTGCCCTTCGTCCTCGCGGCCGTCGCCTTCCGCAAGGCGCTCGGTGCCTTCGCCTGGGTCAAGCGGCACTACGTGTGGGTGATGCGGATCGGCGGCGGCATGATGATCGCGACCGGCCTGCTCCTGCTCACCGGTGCCTGGGACAGCATCGTGCAGCAGATGCAGACCTGGTCCAACGGCTTCACGGTAGGGATCTGATCGATGAGCACGACCGACACCGACACCGGCACGGGCAGGACGAAGGACCCGGCGGCCGCCAAGCGGCACATCGGGGTGAGCGCCGACGGTGAACTCGGCGAAGCCGGATCCCAGCTGTCCACCGCGCCGGTCGACACGGCCGTGCCCGGCTCCTTCGGCGGGTCCCGCGCGCCCGGCGCCCTGGGCTGGCTGACCTGGACCGGCCGTGAGGTCGTCGGCTGGGCCCGCTGGTTCTGGCGGCAGCTGACGTCGATGCGGGTCGCCCTGATCCTGCTCTTCCTGCTGTCGCTCGGGGCGATCCCCGGCTCGCTGATCCCGCAGTCCGGGACCGACGCCCAGAAGGTGGCGGACTTCAAGGACGCGCACAGCATCCTCGGCCCCGTCTACGACAAGCTCGGCCTGTTCCACGTCTACAGCTCGGTGTGGTTCTCCGCGATCTACATCCTGCTGTTCGTCTCGCTCATCGGCTGCATCGTCCCGCGCACCTGGCAGTTCGTCGGGCAGCTGCGCGGCCGTCCGCCGGGCGCCCCCAAGCGGCTGAACCGGCTGCCCGCGTACGCGACCTGGCGCACCGCGGCCGAGCCCGAGCAGGTCCGCGAGGCCGCCCTCGAGATCCTCAAGCGGCGACGCTTCCGGGCGCACATCGAGAAGGACGCCGTCGCCGCCGAGAAGGGCTACCTCCGCGAGACCGGCAACCTGCTCTTCCACATCGCGCTGATCGTGATGCTGGTCGCCTTCGCCTGGGGCCAGCTCTTCAAGTCCGAGGGCAACAAGCTGATCGTCGAGGGCGACGGGTTCTCCAACACGATCTCGCAGTACGACGACTTCAAGTCCGGCAACCTCTTCAGCACCGACGACCTCACGCCGTTCAGCTTCAACCTCAAGAAGTTCACGGGCACCTACGAGCGGACCGGCCCCAACAAGGGCACCCCCCGCACGTACCAGGCGGCCATCACCTACAGCGTCGGCGCGTACGGCAAGGAGAAGAAGACCACCGTCAAGGTCAACGAGCCGCTGAAGATCGGCGACTCGAAGGTCTATCTCACCGCCCACGGTTACGCGCCGGTCGTCACCGTCCGGGACGGCAAGGGCAACGTCGTCTACCACGACGCCGTGCCGATGCTGCCGCTCGACTCGAACGTCACCTCGCAGGGCGCGATCAAGGTCATGGACGGCTACAAGAACGCGCAGGGGACGACCGAACAGCTCGGTTTCTCCGCCTTCTTCGTGCCGACCTTCGCGGGTGCGGGCAAGGGCGACATGTTCTCCCAGTTCCCCGCGCTCGACTTCCCCGTGCTCGCGCTGTCCGGGTACCACGGCAGCCTGGGTGTCGACGCGGGCATTCCGCAGAACGTGTACCAGCTCGACACCTCGAAGATGAAGCAGTTCAAGGACGCGAAGGGCGACATCGTCAAGGCGCGCCTGCTGCCCGGCGAGACGATGAAGCTGCCGAACGGCGCCGGCTCCATCACCTTCGACAAGGGCATCAAGGAGTGGGCGAACTTCCAGGTCACCCAGCAGCCCGGCAGTGACTGGGCGCTGATCGGTGCCTTCACCGCGATCTTCGGTCTCGCCGGTTCGCTCTTCATCCAGCGCCGCCGCGTGTGGGTGCGGGCGACCACCGGGGCCGACGGCGTCACCGTCGTCGAGATGGCGGGCCTCGGCCGCAGCGAGTCCGCGAAACTCCCCGAAGAACTGGGGGACCTGGCCGCCCTCGTCCACGAACAGGCGCCCACCAAGCCCGACACAGACGAAGCCGCAGTCGAAACCGACCCCGACGCCGAACCCTCCGTACCTGCCGCCGAAGGGGCTGAGAAGTGACTCTCGCCACCGCAACCGACCTGGGTGCCGTGACCGATCTGGCCACGGCCACCAACGAACACCTCGCCAACATCAGCAACACGCTGATCTACTCCGCGATGGCCGTCTACACCCTGGCCTTCTTCGCGTACATCGCCGAGTGGATCTTCGGCAGCCGCAGCAAGGTGGCCCGTACGGCCGCCGCGCTCACCACCGCCGAGAAGGCGAAAGCCCCCGCGGTCACCGTGCAGTCGGCGGGCGGTACGGCCGTCCTGGAGCGGCCGAAGGTCGTCACCCGGTCGGCGGCGGGCGCCCGTGACGTGCCCGACGGGCCCGGCGCACACGGCGGGGACGCGCAGGGCGACCTCTACGGCCGGATCGCGGTGTCCCTCACCGTGCTCGCCTGGGCCGTCGAGGCGGCCGGTGTCGTCGCCCGCGCGCTGTCGGTGCAGCGGGCGCCGTGGGGCAACATGTACGAGTTCAGCGTCACCTTCTCCACGGTCGCCGTCACCGTCTACCTGGCGATGCTCGCGCTGAAGAAGAACATCCGCTGGCTGGGCCTGCCCCTGGTCACCACCGTCCTCCTCGACCTCGGCCTCGCGGTCACGGTGCTCTACACGGCGAGCGACCAGCTGGTGCCCGCGCTCCACTCGTACTGGCTGTACATCCACGTCTCGACCGCGATCCTCTGTGGCGCCGTGTTCTACGTGGGCGCGGTCGGCACCCTGATGTACCTCTTCAAGGACTCGTACGAGAACAAGCTCGCCACCGGCGGCCGGCCGGGCCGCTTCGCCACCTCCGTCATGGAGCGGCTGCCCTCCTCGGCCTCCCTCGACAAGTTCTCCTACCGCGTCAACGCCGCCGTCTTCCCGCTGTGGACCTTCACGATCATCGCGGGCGCCATCTGGGCGGGCGACGCGTGGGGCCGCTACTGGGGCTGGGACCCGAAGGAGACCTGGGCGTTCATCACCTGGGTCGCCTACGCCTGCTACCTCCACGCCCGCGCCACGGCCGGCTGGAAGGGCCGCAAGGCCGCGTACATCGCCCTGATCGCCTTCGCCTGCTTCCTCTTCAACTACTACGGAGTCAACATCTTCGTCTCCGGCAAGCACTCCTACGCGGGCGTCTAGCCTTCGGCGCGTGCGGAACGGCCTCTCCCGGGCCACGCTGGTGTCATGACCCGAGCCATCGAAGAGGGCGCCACCGAGACCCGGGAGGACGGCACCCGCGTCCTGCACTACCTGCTGCACCTTCCCCAGCCTGTGGAGAACGTCTGGGCGGCGGTGGCCACCCCGGAAGGACTACGGGGATGGCTGGCCGCCGCCGAGGTGTTCGAGCCGCGACTCGGCGGCGCGGTCACGCTCCGCGGGATCGGCAGCGGCCGGATCACGGCGTGGGACGTCGAGCGGATCGCCGAGTACACGGTCGAGGGGCGGGGCCGCATCCGCTTCCACCTGGAACCGACCCGCCCCACAGGCACGACGGTCCGCTTCACCCACGAGAGCGCCGAGAGCGAGAACCCGGGCTGGCCCCGGCGCTTCGAAAGATTGGTCGCCCACTTGGCAAGCGCCCCGGACAGGAGCGCCCCTTAGGGGCGCGGGGCTGTGACATTGTGCGGCTCCGCCGGGTGGGCGCGACCAGCCATGAACGACCCGCAGGCACGCTCCCGCCGACCCCCGACGGCGCCCCCCGTCAAGCCGGCGGCAGACACTCCGTCGGCGGCTTCCCTTCAGGCCACGCGATCTTCACAAAGCGAGCCCGGGACTCGGGCGTCAGCTGCACGATCGGCACCGCCTTGTCGTACGGATTGCCGTGGGCGTCCAGACAGATCCACCCGCTCGCCCCGTTCACCCGCAGCTCCTTGCCCTTGACCTGCGGCCACTGGAGCCCGACGTCCGCGAGGGCCGGGATCTTCCCCGTCGGCGACGCCCCGCGGATGCCGCGCACGGCGAGCCGCATGGCGTCGTACGCGATGATCAGCTGGCCGTCGTCCAGGGCGATCGGCCCGAGGGGCCCGACCGGCTCCTTGCCCGCACTCCCCAGAAGCGACTGCAGCACCTTCGCGTCGGCCGCGCTGCCGCCCGTCTTCGCGGTGTCCGTGAGCCAGGCGTCCGGGTGGGCCAGGGACGTGTAGCGGACGGTCAGCAGCGGGTCCTTGAGGGCGGCCGGGTCGAGGTCCTTGTCCCCGGCGAGGTAGGAGCCCTCGTCGCCGGTGAGCACGGTGAACCGGCGGTCGTGGCAGCCGCGCTGGCCCAGCATGTTGATGAACTGCCGCAGCTGGGTGTGGCGCCCCGCGAACAGGATGGTGTTCGTGGTGGTCGGCGTGTTGCAGAGGATGTTGGTGATCTGCATGAAGACGTTGGAGGTGCTGCCCTCCTTGCTGCGGTCCGCGGGCGGCGTGAACGGCTGGGCCTCGTAGCGCGAGCCCTTGAGCATCTTCTCGAAGGACGCCTGGAGCGTGCGCGTGTAGGGGTCGCCGGTGCGGTCGTAGACGAGGAAGGCGTTGGCGGCGGAGACCTTGGCGAAGGAGGCGAGGGCGCGTGCCTCGTCGGTGTTGGTGGGGGAGACCCGGGCGAGCCCGGGGAACGGGTCCTTGCCGTCCTGCCCGTTGGCCAGGTCGTCGGCGGTGATCGAACTGCCTATCACCGGGATGCCCCGGCTGGTCAGCTCCTTGACGGCCTTCTTGTTGTTGTCGGTGCTCAGGCCGACCCCGGTCACCGCGCGCAGCCGGTCGGAGCCTCCCGTCATGCCTGCCAGCTGGTCGACCGTGTGCTGCCAGTAGGTACCGGTGGAGCCGGGGTTGGCCAGCACCAGGCGGATCTTCGGCTTCAGGCCGGTGGTGTCGTGATTGGCCTGGTACTGGGCCAGATAGGCGCCCTGGAGCTCGTGCAGCACATCGCCCAGGTTGTCGGCGTCGGTGGCGGTGAAGGGTTCGAGGAGCGCGACGGTGACGTAACTGCCGGGCGTCAGACGGGTGTTCTCGCGGTGGATGGCCCGTACGGTGTCGGCGAACTGCGGACGCCCGAAGTCGTACGTCGTCCACGAGACGCCCACGCACTCGTCGCTGCCCTTCGGCTGGACGACGCCGGGCGCGCAGGAGCGGTTCTCCTTGGTGGCCGTCATGCCGCCCCAGACGCCGAGGCCCGCCAGTACTGCCGCGAGGGCCAGCGCGGCATATCTGCGGAAACGAATCTCCCAGACGTCCTCGCGCAGCCAGGTCCACAAGCGCGCCATCACAGGTCCCCGTTCCCGTTCTCGTCGTCGTCACCAGGGATGCGCAGGGGGCGGCCGGCGAGGGCGTCCGACGGCCACTCCCGCGAGGCCCGCCACAGCAGCGGGTTGCCCGCGGGCCGCAGGTTCGACAGCTGCTCCAGCTCGAAACGGAGCCGGTCGGACACCTTCGGATCCGGCAGCACCAGCGGATCGGTCAGCTGCCAGACCGCGTGCAGCAGCCGTCGTACCCGCAGATGCAGTACGGCGTCCACGCTGTCCGGCGGCTGCTGGGCGGCGTCGGTGCGGCCGAGCGCGACGGCCGCCCGGTCGTCGTGACCGCCGTGGCCGCCGAAGTCGCGGCCGTCCGGGTCGTGTGCGTGGTAGTAGGGCGCGGACGCGATGAAGACGAGCGAGGACAGCCAGGACCCGGTGTCGGTGCGCGGGAAGGTGTCGCGCAGGTGCGCCACCGCGAAGTCGGCCTTGCCGAGGGCGAGTTCGTGGTGCAGTCGACAGCGCGCGCGCTCCGGCTGGTCCCCGTCGCCGTAGTGGTCGATGAGGGTGCGGTGCACGGACCGCCAGCGTGCGTGGTCGGGGTCGCCGTGGTGCAGCCGCAGCAGGAGCAGCGCGCGCAGGAACGGATCGCCCACGAACTGCCCGGCGGCGCTCGTCCAGCCCTCCTCCGTGAGCCGCTCCTCCAGTGCGAGGACCCCCGACGCGCCGAAGTCGTCGGAGAGCTGGACCTCCGCGAGCGCGCAGGCCGAGTCGCGGTCGTGGGCCGCGGCGAGCACGGTCAGTTCGTCGAGCCGGCCACCGGGTACGAGCCGGTCGAGCAGCTCCTGATAGGTGGGCCGGCCGTCGTTGTCCTCGTGGACGGCGACGTCGGAGGTGAGCAACTCGCCCAGGGACTTGGCTCCTTGGGGCAGGTTCTGGCGGGCGGATTCCGCGAGGAGGGTGACGCCGAGCGGGCTGCCGCCGGACAAGCGGTGAGTGGCGTACGGGAGTTGAGGCGGGATGGCGAGCCCCCGCGAGACGCCGCCGACGAGGTGCAGGGTGTCGTCCGGGGTCAGCGGCGGCAGCGCGACGAGCAGCGCCCGCGAGGACGGCGAGGTGCCCGGCTCCCAGCCGGTGTGCCGGGCGACCTCGGGGAGGGTGCGGCGGCTCGCGTTGCGCAGCGCTCCATGGCTGTAGCCGCGCAGGGCGGCGAAGAAGACGACGTGGTCGGCGATGCCGTCGGCGCGGTCGCGCAGCACCGGTTCCAACAGGCCGAGGCCCGCTCGTTCCTGCACGTTGTCGATCAGCACGAGCGGGCGGCCCAGCCGGTGCGAGCGCTGCATGACCCCCGCGTACGCGTCGTCGAGGTCGGCCAGCAGGGCCCGTACGAGATAGCGCTCGGCGTGGGTGCGGGAGTCGCCGCCCGCGCGGAAGTGCGAGGAGAGCAGGATCAGGCCGAGCTTGGCATTGCCGCCCGCGTTCGGATAGTCGCGGTACCAGGTGGCGGCCCTGCGCAGCCGGCGGGGAGCGGGGCCGATCCCTTCGGCGAACGCCTCCAGGGTGGCTTCGATGATCGGCGCGATCACGGGACCCGTACCACTGAGCGAGGCGATGAGTTTGGAGACGACCTTGCTCACCCAGCGGCCCGCGAACCCCGAGAGCCATGAGCCGGTCTCGTTCAGCAGCAGGATCCGCTCCGCCTCCTGCCGGATGCGGGGCACGTCACGGTCGCTCCAGCCGCCCGCAGCGACGGCCAGCAGCCCGGACGTCAGGCGCGGAAAACCGATCCGCCCGGCGCCGGTCACCGGCTCCGCGAGCTGCTCGGCGATGGTGGTGAGCGCCTGTCCCACCGGCGACCAGGACTCCGCGGGCCGCTCGGCGGGCGGCCCGGCGAACTGCCGTTCCTCGCCGTCGACCAGCGCGACCGGCGTGTGGCCGCGATACGCGTCGCGCAGCTCCCGCAGTACGGCGCTCTTGCCGAGCCCCCGCCCGCCCGCGAACACCACGAAGGGCAGTTCCTTCGGGTGTTCGTACGGGGACGAGCGCAGCTGGTACGGGCGCAGGCCGACGAGCCGTGGTGCAAGACCGGGCGGATCGGTGTCGAACAACGCTCCGCGTCCGTGCAGCCCTCTGTGCACCGCATCTCCCCCTGGCGCGGTCCGGTCCTGCTCTGTGCTGCTGTGAGGTCTATCAACACCAGTGTAAAAAGGGGGAGTTGGTTCGGACTAGGGCGCGGGATGTCCGTTTGGTTACGAAAATTGTCCGCGCCCTTTCACCCGTCTACCCCACGGTGATCGAATCCAGCTTTTCGCGCAGATAAACATGGGAGTCGACCGGCGGATACGCGACGCGGCCCACCGGCGCGGGCACCGACTCCACCACGGTCCCCGGCGTGCACTCGCCGAAGTAGACCAGCGACATCAGCTCCTCGGCCGGCGCGTCGGCGGGCGGGGGCAGCACACGGTGCCGGCCCGAGCGCCACCGGTCACCCGTCCAACGGGCCATCAGGTCACCGATGTTGATCGTGAACGCCGCCGGGTCGAAGGGCGCGTCCTCCCAGCCGCCCTCGTCCGTGTAGACCTGCAGCCCGCCCTTGCCGGCCTGCCGGTCGAGGATGGTGACGGTGCCGAAATCGGTGTGGGGGCCGATACGGAACTGGCCGGGCTCCGGCTCGCCGACGACCTCCGTTCCCGGGTACCAGTTGATGTTGAAGCCGTATGTCGGGTGGTCCATGTGCCGGGTGAAGAAGTCCGGCTCCAGTCCCAGGGCCTCACCCAGGAGGGCCAGCAGGTGGTTCTCCAGTTCGCCCATCCCCGTCAGGTACTCCTCGCAGAGCTTTTGCAGCTCGGGGGCCTCGGCGGGCCAGACGTTGGGCGCGTACCACTCCGCGTTGGTCTCCGGGTCCTCGAAGGGCTCGTGCGTCGCGAAGGTCAGCGACTCCTTGAGGTCGGGGGGCGTCTGAGTACCTTCCGAATAACCGTTGGCCTCGGCACCCGGGCCGAGCCAGCCGCGCCCGCCGACCTGGACGGCGTACGGCTGCTTGACCTCCGCGGGGAGGGCGAAGAAGGCGCGGGCGGCCTCGCGGATGCGGGTGCGGAGGGCCGGGTCCACACCGTGTCCGGTGACGAGGAGGAAACCGGCGCTCTGGAGGGCTTCGTCGACGGTGCGGGCGATGCGGGTACGGGCGTCGGGGTCGCCGTCCAGCCAGGGCCGCAGGTCGACGGTCGGGATGCGGGGGGTACGGGGGCTGCTACTCACCGATGTCCTCGTTCCACAGGGCCGGGTTGTCCTTGATGAAGTCACGCATCAGCGCGGTGCACTCGGGGTCGTCCAGGAGCACGATCTCCACGCCGTGCTCGGCCAGCCAGTCGTGGCCGCCGTGGAAGGTCTCCGCCTCGCCCACCACGACCCGCGAGATGCCGAACTGGCGCACCAGGCCGGAGCAGTACCAGCACGGCGACAGGGTCGTCACCATGGTCGTACCGCGGTACGAACGCTGGCGTCCCGCAGCGCGGAACGCCGAGGTCTCCGCGTGCATGGACGGGTCGCCGTCCTGGACCCGCCGGTTGTGTCCGCGGCCCAGAAGCATGCCGTCCGCGCCGTACAGCGCGGCGCCGATGGGGATGCCGCCCTCCGCCAGCCCGGCGCGGGCCTCCGCGACGGCGGTCGACAGCCACACCCGTGCCCGTTCCTGATCAATGTGCTCCATGACTCCACTCTCCTGTGGCCGAAACACGAGGGCAACGTGCGGAAAGTACTCTCCCGGCAACCCGCATCCGGACGGACTGTCAGCACTTCTGGAGGTTCCCGTGCCCGCACTCACCCTCCGTGACATCCTGGCCCTCGACCCGGTCCGCGGCAGCGAGCCCGAACTCCTCGCCGGCGAAGGCGCCCTGGACCGCCCGGTCCGCTGGGTGCATTCGAGCGAGGTGTACGAGGGGGCGAACTTCCTCGACGGCGGCGAACTGCTCCTCACCAACGGCTTCGGGCTGACCGACGCGGACGAGGACACCCGCCGGCGCTACGTCCGCGAGCTGGCCGCGCGCGGAGCGGCGGGGCTCGCGGTGGAGGTCGGACGGTCGCTGGTGCGGATGCCGGAGGAGGTCGTCGACGAGGCCCGGCGGCTCGGACTGCCGCTGCTCGCCCTGCACCGGGTGGTGCCCTTCGTCCGTATCACCGAGGCCGCGAACCGGGCGATCGTGGCGCGCGGTCTGTCGGGGCGGGCGGCGTCCGTACGGCCCTGGGGCGGCGATCACACCGCCGCCCTGCTCGCCGATCTCGCCGACGGGCAGGCCCTCAACCAGCCCGAGGTGGAGGCACGCGCGGCGCTCGCCGGGTTCCATCCGGGTCCGGGCGCGCGGCTGGTCGGGGTGTCGGCGCACGGGGCGCGCGAGCTGGGCGTGGTCGACCGGGCGGCGCGCTCTCTGGGCGGGGTCGCGGTGCTGCGGGCGGCGTTCCCGGGGGACGTACTGGCGCTGGTGGCGATGCCGGACGACGCCGTACGGTCGGTGACGGCGCGGCGGGATGTCGTACGGGCCGTGCAGGAGGCCTTCCGGGCGGCCGCCGAGGCCGGGGTGACCGTGGCGGTCGGACACGCGGTTCTCGCGGGCGGCGGCTGGCTGCGCTGGAGCGAGACACTGCGGGCGGCCCGGACGACCCTGGAACTGGCGCTCACGGTGTCGTCCGCCGAACCCGGCCCGACCGGCGGCCCGGTCGTCACCTCCTCCCGCGCCCTCACCCTGGAACGCGAGCTGACCCGAGGCGGTGTGGACGCCAACCGTGACCGCCTCGCCCGCCTGGTCCAGCACACCCTGGGCCCCCTGCTGGCCTGGGAGGCCGCCCACCCCAGCGACCTCGTCCGCACCCTGGAGATCCACCTCCGCCACGGCTGCTCACCCACCCGCACGGCGGCCCTGCTCCACATCGGCCGCCAGTCCCTCTACCAGCGCCTGGAACGCATCGAATCCCTCCTGGGCCTGGAGATCGACGACCCGGACCTGCTCGGCGAACTGCTGGCGGCGCTGTGCGCGCACCGGATCGTGCGGGGGGTGCCGGCGGCCGCGGGGGGCGGGTTGCGGACGGTGGCCTGACGTCCGGCTCTGTCGTCCGGTTGCGCCTGTGCCGCCACTCGTCGGCCGCCCGCCCGCACTGAGCCGCTCCCGCCTCCGGCGTCGCCGTCACGTGTTCTCGTTCGTCTCCTCATCCCGTCCCTCGAAGGGGAACGTCACCGTCACGCCGGCGGTTCCGGCTTCCGGGCCAGGACGGACGCCTGCGGCGTCTTCTCGCGGGCGTCGGCCTCGCGGACGAGGCGGGCGACCTCCACGAGCCCGGCGTCGCGCAGCAGTTCGGCGACGCGCTCGGGTGGGAAGCGGTAGACGTCGAGGTCCAGGTCATGGCCGTACGCGTGATCGAGGTGCACGCGATCGTCGCCCGCCTTGAAGGCGATCAGCAGATGACCCCCCGGTGCCAGGATCCGGTGGAACTCCGCGAAGAACAGGGGAAGTTCCGTCAACGGTGTGTGCACGGTGGAGTACCAGGCGAGGGCCCCGGCGAGTGAGGCGTCCTCGATGTCGAGGTCGGTCATCGAGCGCACCTCGAAGCGGAGGTGCGGATGACTGCGCCGGGCCTCGGCGACCATCTGCGGCGACAGATCGATCCCGTACGCGTCCAGCCCGAGACCCTCCAGGTGAATCGTCACCCGTCCCGGCCCGCACCCGAGGTCGGCGACCTGCCCGCCCCCGCCGGCCCGCACCTGCTCCGCGAAGGCGGCGAGCATGGCCCGGTCGAAGGGCTTGTTCTCCAACTCGGCTTTGTCCCGCTGGAACGGCACCTTCGACCTGCGCGAAGTCGGCGTGGACGAGGCCGGGTTCGTGTTCGTGGGCGTCGACGACCCCACCACCGCCCGACCCCTCGTCCAGAAGGCCTTCGGCGCACGGCACATCGAGGTGGGGTACGCCGGACAGGCCTCGCTGCTGAGCGCCACCGGCTGACCGTTCAGCCCGTGCGGGGCGCCCGCCGCAGCAGCGCGTACAGCGCCGCGCTCACCGCGAAGCCCACCAGGCAGGTGATGTCGCCGAAGGAGGCCCAGTGCTTCGGTACCCAGCCCACGTACTTCTCCTGATTGGAGAAGAGCGGAACCGAGACCGCCACGCCTATCAACAGGGCGGTGATACCGGGCCAGTTGGTGAACGCGCGGTCGCCCAGGCGCCGGGCCGGCTCGTCGTCGCGTGTACGGGTCAGGAACCACCGTTCCACCAGCACCACTCCCAGCCACGGTCCGATCCAGTACGCGATGACCAGCAGGAACGCCTCGTACGCATGCCCGGCGTCGGACAGCGACGCCCACGCCGCCGCCGTGCCCGCCACGCCCGAGAGCACCACCAGCGCGCCGCGCCCCAGCCAGGCCGGCAGCCGCAGGCCGAGCGAGGTGATGGACATGGCGGAGGAGTAGACGTTCAGCGCGTTCGCCGAGACACCGCCCAGGATGATGGAGAGCAGCACCAAGTCGCCGAGCCAGGACGGAAGATGGCCGGTGAAGGCGGCCGTCGGGGTCGCGCTCCCGGGGGCCGCGATCGTCGCCGACGCCGCGCCGATGAGGGAGACGGCCGCGACGGAGAGGAAGAGTCCGACGGCGGGGTAGAGGGCGGTCCTGAACTTGTTCGCCGTGCGGGGGAGGTAGCGCGAGTAGTCCGTGGCGTACGGGTTCCAGCCCGCCGCGTACCCCCACGCCGTGCTGAAGGCCAGCAGGAAGCCGCCGATGCCGCCGCTCCCGCCCGCGGTGCCCAGGTCGGCGTGGTCGAACGTCCACACCCCGGCCACCAGGAACACCACCGCCAGCGCCGGGAACGCGTACTTCTCGAAGGCGTGCACGAAGTTGTGGCCGATGAAGCCGATCACGATCTCGACCGCCACCACCAGCAGCAGCGAGGGCAGGGGGCGCAGACCCGTCAGCGTGTTCAGCGCGAACGCGGCGCTCACGCTGTTCACGGCGAACCAGCCCACGCCCGCCACCAGGGCGTTCACCCCGGCCGGCAGCAGATTGCCCCGGTATCCGAAGGAGAGGCGGCCGATCACCATCTGCGGGACGCCGAACCGGGGTCCGTCGAGGGACAGGACGCCTTGCGTCAGCGCGCCCAGCGCCGTGCCCAGCAGCAGGGCCGCGGCCGCCTGCCAGAAGTTCAGCCCGAAGAAGAGGACCGAGATCACGCCGATGTACACGGTCGCGAACTCGATGTTCGGGGAGGCCCAGGTCCACAGCAACTGGAGCGGACTGCCGTGGCGTTCGGCGTCGGGGATCGGTTCCGAGCCCGCCGTCTCGACGGCGATGACTCTGTCGCCGTACTCGGGCGTGATCGGTGCGGTGGTGCCGGCGGGAGCGGTCGTCATGCACCGTAAGTGTCCGGGGCCCCGCCACCCCCGGCCAGAGGCGCACTGTCCGTTCCGGGAGGCTCGTCGGCGTACACCTTGTACGGGCGTCAGCTCTCGGAATCCCCGCCGGCCTCGCGCCGGCGCAGCTCCTCCTCGCGGCGCCGCAGGTCGGCCTCCCAGTCCTTCAGGAGCGCCTCGTCCTTGACGCTCCTGGAGGGGGACGACTCCGCGTTGAGGGAGTTCAGGAACTCGGGGTTGTCGTCAGGGGCGACGTACTGCGGGCGCTGGTCGCGGTGCCACTCGGAGGGTGTGACGCCCCGGGTCGGGCCCCGGCCGACCTTGCCCGCGACGAGCCAGGCGATCGGGCCGACGAGGACTTCTCCGAAGAGCAGGATGATGATCACCCACACCACCTTGGGCAGGCCTCGGACCTGCTCTTCCGGCGTGTTCAGGCAGTCGATGAACGAGTAGATCCACAGCGCCAGGACCAGCAGGAACGGCAGATACCTGAGCATGGCGGAACGGTCCCCCAGTGGACGGTGGCGGGGCGGTGCGGGGCCCCGGTGACGCGCACAGGGTAGCGGCTGACTTCAACGGGGGGATGACACTTTCCCCGCCCCGCCGCCCCGCCGCCCCCGCCCGGGTCCCTGGAGCGGGGTTCTTCGGCTGCGGGTGGGCGGGGGCTGGTCGCGCAGTTCCCCGCGCCCCTCAAAGCCCCGGGTCGCCCGGCGTTCGAGGGCGGGCCCTTCGGGCGGTGCGGGGGCGAGAGGGGTGGTCCCGCCCACGGCGGTGGGGCGCACGTCGGTGTCGGGCGGCCCTCAGCGATACTTGGACGCATGGCTTACGACGATCTTCGATCCCTGCTGAGGGCGCTGGAGCGCGAGGGCGACCTCAAGCGCATCAAGGCCGAGGTGGACCCGTATCTGGAGGTCGGGGAGATCGTCGACCGGGTGCAGAAGGCGGGTGGACCGGCGCTGCTCTTCGAGAACGTGCGCGGGTCCGCCATGCCGCTCGCCATGAACGTCTTCGGGACCGACCGGCGGCTGCTGAAGGCCCTCGGCCTGAAGTCGTACGGCGAGATCAGCGAGAAGATCGGCGGCCTGCTCAGGCCCGAGCTGCCCCACGGCTTCGTCGGCGTGCGCGAGGCCTTCGGCAAGCTCGGCGCGATGACCCACGTACCGCCGAAGAAGGTGAAGTCCGACAACGCACCCGTGCAGGAGGTCGTGCTGCACGGTGAGGACGTCGACCTGGACGCCCTCCCCGCGCTCTTCACCTGGCCCCAGGACGGCGGCTCGTTCTTCAACCTCGGGCTCACCCACACCAAGGACCCCGAGTCCGGGATCCGCAATCTCGGGCTCTACCGCCTCCAGCGCCACGACAAGCGCACCATCGGCATGCACTGGCAGATCCACAAGGACAGCCGCAACCACTACCAGGTGGCGGCGCGGAGGGGAGAGCGACTGCCCGTCGCGATCGCCTTCGGGTGCCCCCCTGCCGTGACGTACGCCTCCACCGCCCCCCTGCCCGGTGACATCGACGAGTACCTCTTCGCCGGGTTCATCCAGGGCAAGCGGATCGAGATGGTGGACTGCAAGACCGTCCCGCTGCAGGTCCCCGCGAACGCGGAGGTCGTGCTCGAAGGGTGGCTGGAGCCGGGGGAGATGCTCCCGGAGGGGCCCTTCGGCGACCACACGGGGTTCTACACGCCCCAGGAGCCCTTCCCGGCGCTGACCATCGACTGCGTCACCATGCGCAAGCGGCCGCTGCTCCAGTCGATCGTCGTGGGGCGGCCCCCGACGGAGGACGGCCCCCTCGGGCGAGCGACCGAGCGCTTCTTCCTCCCCCTGCTGAAGATCATCGTGCCGGACATCGTGGACTACCACCTCCCCGAGGCCGGCGGTTTCCACAACTGCGCGATCGTCGCGATCGACAAGAAGTACCCCAAGCACGCCCAGAAGGTGATGCACGCCGTCTGGGGGGCGCACATGATGTCCCTCACGAAGCTCATCGTGGTCGTGGACTCGGACTGCGACGTCCACGATCTGCACGAGGTCGCGTGGCGGGCCCTCGGCAACACCGACTACGCCCGCGACCTCACCGTCGTCGAAGGTCCCGTCGATCATCTCGACCACGCCTCCTACCAGCAGTTCTGGGGCGGCAAGGCGGGCATCGACGCGACGAGGAAGTGGCCCGAGGAGGGTTACACCCGGGACGGGGGATGGCCGGAAATGGTTCTCTCGGACCCGGAGACGGCGGCGACGGTCGACCGCCGCTGGAAGGAGTACGGCCTGTGAGGTCCATCAACAGCACAAGGGCGGGCGGCCGGTGACCAGCGCATCCGCCGCGCTCCCGCAGCAGCCGGGACGCACCAAGGCCTTCCTCCGGCTCGTCATGATCGAGCACTCCGTCTTCGCGCTGCCCTTCGCCTACATCGCCGCGCTGACCGCGATGTTCGAGTGGGACAAGAACATCCACTGGGGCAGGCTGCTGCTCGTCACGATCGCGATGGTCGGGCTGCGCACGTTCGCGATGGCGGCGAACCGGATCATCGACCGCGAGATCGACGCCCGCAACCCGCGCACGGCCCACCGTGAGCTGGTCACCGGCGCGATGAGCGTGAAGCACGCGTGGACGGGCGCGCTGGTCGCGCTGGTCCTCTTCCTGGGCGCCGCGGCCCTCCTGAACCCCCTGTGCCTGGCCCTGGCCCCCATCGCCGTGATCCCGATGGTGGTGTACCCGTACGGCAAGCGGTTCACGAACTTCCCGCAGGCCATCCTGGGTCTGGCCCAGGCGATGGGCCCGATCGGCGGCTGGCTGGCGATCTCCGGCGAGTGGTCGTGGGACGCCGTCATCCTGGGGCTCGCGGTCGGGATCTGGATCGGCGGCTTCGACCTGATCTACGCCTGCCAGGACGTCGAGACGGACCGCGAGATCGGGGTCATGTCGGTACCGGCGCGCTTCGGTATCCCCGCCGCGATCCGGGGGGCGCGCGCCTGCCACGCCGTCACCACCGCCCTGTTCGCCTGGTACGCCGTCGCCACCGACGCGGGTACGTTCTTCTGGCTCGGCCTGCTGATCGTCGCGGGCGCGTTCCTCTACGAGCACTCCATCGTGAAGCCGCACGACCTGTCCCGTCTGAACCGCGCGTTCTTCCAAGTCAACGGATTCATCGGCATCGCCCTGTTCGTGTGTGCCCTGCTCGATCTGCTGGTCCGCGGGCTCACGGTCTGAATCCCGACAGCCGCCGGATACCCTCGACGTCATGAAGCCAGGACAGACGCAGCGCCGGCCTTGGATCGTGGGGGTGTCGGGCGCCTCCGGTACGCCGTACGCCGCCTCCGTGCTGCGGGCGCTCCTGGCGGCGGGGGAGAGCGTCGACCTGGTGGTCTCGCGCGCCTCGCGGCTCACGCTGCTCGACGAGACCGGCCTGTCCTTCCGGGACGCCCACTGGCAGGACGACCTGCGGGTATGGCTGGCGCGTGGCGCGGACGGCAAGCCCGGCACCTTCGACGCCTTCGAGGGGCGCCTCGACGCCGTGCGGCACTGGAGCGCCGGTGACCTGGCGGCGGGGCCGTCCTCGGGCTCGTACCCCTCGAAGGGCATGCTCATCGTGCCCGCCTCGACGGCCTGCGTGGCCGGAGTCGCCCTGGGGCTGTCGAAGGACCTGCTGCAGCGCGCGGCGAGCGTGACGCTCAAGGAGGGGCGCAAGCTCGTCGTCGCCGTCCGCGAGACCCCGTTGAACGGGCAGACGCTGCGCCACCTGGTCTCCCTGGACGACGCGGGCGCCACCGTGCTGCCCGCCTCGCCGGCGTTCTACGCGGGGGCCACGCACATCCAGGACCTGGTGGACTTCGTCGCCGGGCGGGTGCTGGACGCGGCGGGCGTCGAACACGGGCTGTACCGCCGGTGGGAGGGCGAACTCGGCGGCGGCTTCCGAGCGACCTGAGCGGCCACGGCCCCGAGCACGTACGACCTCGGCACGTACGACCCGAACACGTACGACCCGAGCACCACTGAGCAACATCGCACCACTTACGACTCACACACTTCAGCGGAAGGCTAGCGATCGCATGGACGCGGTGGACAGGCAGCTCATCCAGGCCCTGAGAGAGAACGGCCGGGCCTCCTACGCGGAGCTGGGGCGCCTCGTCGGTCTGTCGGGACCCAGCGTCACCGACCGCATCAACCGGCTGGAGGCGGCCGGGGTCATCACCGGCTACCGCGCCACCGTCGACTCCGCCTCGCTCGGTCTCGGCGTCACCGCCCTGATCGGCATCTCGCTCTCCGACGCCGCCGACCACGAGGACGTGGCCCGGCGGCTGCGGGACCTCGGCGAGATCGAGGACTGCTGGTTCATCGCGGGCGACGACTCGTTCATGCTCAAGGTGCGGGCGAGTGATGTCGACGGGCTGGAGAAGACCATCCGGCGGCTCTCGGGGACGAAGGGCGTCTCCCGGACCCGTACGACGATCGTGCTCTCCACGAAGTGGGAGAACCGGGTCGGAGAGCTGCCTGAAGAGGGTTAGGCGTACGGTTTACGAAGTCTGTCTTAGGAAGAGGTAGTGGCATGGACGTCGGGCTCAAGCGCGAGCTGGAGCAGAAGGTTCGAGCCGGTGAGCGGCTGACCCGCGAGGACGGCATCGCGCTGTACGAGTCGGACGACCTGGCCTGGCTGGGCGGGCTCGCCCACGAGGTGCGCACGCGCAAGAACGGCGACGTCGTCCACTTCAACGTCAACCGCCACCTCAACATGACGAACGTGTGCACCGCGTCCTGCGCGTACTGCTCGTTCCAGCGCAAGCCGGGCGAGAAGGACGCGTACACGATGCGCATCGAGGAGGCCGTCCGCCTCGCCAAGGCGATGGAGAACGACAACCTCACCGAGCTGCACATTGTCAACGGGCTGCACCCGAACCTGCCGTGGCGCTACTACCCGCGGTCGCTGAGCGAGCTGAAGAAGGCCCTCCCGAACGTCTCCCTGAAGGCCTTCACGGCGACGGAGATCCACCACTTCGAGACGATCTCCGGGCTGTCGGCGTCGGAGATCCTCGACGAGCTGATCGAGGCGGGCCTCGAGTCCCTCACCGGTGGCGGCGCGGAGATCTTCGACTGGGAGGTCCGCCGGCACATCGTGGACCACCGCACGCACTGGGAGGACTGGTCGCGCATCCACCGGCTCGCGCACGAGAAGGGTCTGAAGACCCCGTGCACGATGCTGTACGGGCACATCGAGGAGCCCCGCCACCGCGTCGACCACGTCCTCAGGCTCCGTGAGCTCCAGGACGAGACCGGTGGCTTCCAGGTCTTCATCCCGCTGCGCTACCAGCACGACTTCGTGGACATGAAGGACGGCAAGGTCCGCAACCGGCTCCAGGCGCGCACCCAGATGGCGACCGGCGCCGAGGCCCTGAAGACCTTCGCGGTCTCCCGTCTCCTCTTCGACAACGTGCCGCACGTCAAGGTCTTCTGGGTGATGCACGGCGTACAGACCGCGCAGCTCGCCCTCCAGCACGGTGCCGACGACATGGACGGCTCGGTCGTCGAGTACAAGATCACGCACGACGCGGACAACTACGGCACGCCGAACAAGCTGACCCGCGAGGACCTGCTCGACCTGATCCGCGACGCGGGCTTCCGGCCGGTCGAGCGCAACACCCGTTACGAGATCATCCGCGAGTACGACGGCCCGGACCCGGCGCGCCGCGAGTCGCCGCAGCCGATGCGCGTCTGACGCTCCGCGGTCCTGTCGTGCGCCCATGACGGCCCCTGTGCCGGTTCCCTCCTCGCGGAGGGGGCCGGCATTTCGCTTCGTCCGACGACTCCGCCGTCGTGTTCCGGAAGTTCGACCTGGCGTGGATGGGCGACATCTGCAGTTGGTCCGCTCCGACCCCGGTGTTCTACGCTCGGTGGCCGTGCCACTGACCTTCACCCTGTTCACCCGTGACGCGAAGCCGCCCCGCCCCCTGCCCGACCAGCTGCTCGCCCTCTGGACGGATGTCACCAACGCGGGTGGTGCGGTCGGCTTCGTGCCGCCGGTGACCCCCGTCGACATACGCCCCCGCGCCGAGGCCCATCTCACGGCGATAGCCGAGGGCCGTACCCGGCTCCTCGCCGGGTTCACCGCCGACGGCCGGCTCGCCGCCACCGCGTTCCTGGCCCTCAACGACCACGCCCTCATGCGCCACTGGGCCTGGCTGTACACCGTCATGGTCGACCCGGCCCTCCAGGGCCGCGGCTACGGCTCCGACCTGCTCCGCGAGGCCGAGGACCGGGCCCGCGCACTCGGTCTGGAGGGACTCCGCCTCACCTGCCGGGGCGGGGAGGGACTGGAACGCTTCTACGCCTCCTGCGGCTACAAGGAGATCGGCCGGGCGCCCGACGCGCTGCGTGTCGGGCCGGGCGACGACCGTGACGAGATCACGATGCTGCTGCCTCTCCCGCCCGGCGACTGACGACCCCCTGCACGAGGATCGGGCCGGGCGTGCTTCACTGGACGGTGCCCTTTGGGAACGTTCGAAACGGTTCGGAACGGAAGAGTGGATTGACATGGGCCGCTACACACTGATGCGCCTCGGCGTCTTCGCCGGCTGCCTCGTGGTCGTCTGGGGCCTCGTCTACTCGGGCATCGCCCCGCGCGGCCTGGGTGACTCCAACTACATGTGGATCGTCCTGCTCGCGCTGGTGATCTCCGCGCCCATCAGTTTCGTCGTGCTGCGCAAGGAGCGCGACCGCGCCTCCGCCCAGGTCGTCGCGCGCGTGGACCGTATGAAGACCAACCTGGAGCAGAACCGCAGCCAGGAGGACGGCGCGGACGACGCCGCCCGCGGCGGCGTGCGGGGCCAGACCTCGTAACGCTGTGCCTGGCCGACGGCGGCCGATCGTACGCTTGCCCGTATGGGTGCTGTGAAGAACAAGCGGATGCCGCGCGCGGTACGTGAACAGCAGATGCTGGACGCCGCCGTGCGGACCTTCGGGCAGCGGGGGTACCGATCCGCTTCGATGGACGAGATCGCCGATCTGGCGGGCGTGTCCAAGCCGTTGGTGTACCTGTACCTGAACTCCAAGGAAGACCTCTTCACCGCCTGCATCCGCCGTGAGGCGGCCGCACTGACCACGGCGGTACGCGCGGGCGTCCAGTCCGGTCTGCCCGCCGACCGTCAACTCTGGGCGGGCCTGCGGGCGTTCTTCACGCACACGGCGGAGAACCCGGACGGCTGGGCGGTCCTGCACCGTCAGGCGCGCACGCACGGCGAGCCCTTCGCGGCCGAGGTCGCGGCGATGCGTGAGGAACTCGTCGCGTTCGTCACCCAGCTGATCGTGGTCGCCGCCCGCGATGGGGGTTCCCCCTGCTCGAACGGAGTTGAGAGCTTGGGGGAACACCGTGATCCGTCCCTGCCCGAGCGGGAGGTCGCCGGGCTCGCCGAGGCCCTTGTCGGTGCCGCCGAGTCCCTCGCCGCCTGGGCCAACGCCACGCCGGGCGTCTCCGCGAAGCAGGCGGCGGCGACGCTGATGAACTTCGCCTGGGCGGGCCTGGGTGACCTGATGGAGAACCGCCCGTGGACGCCCCCGCAGGACTGACCCTTTCGCCCTACGAGCGCCCTATGGGCTGTATGCCGCCGGTCAGATGCAGGCGCCCGGAGTCCGTGTCGCGGAGCTCGAAGGCGGGGCCGTCGGCGGCGTAGGTGACCGTGCCCGGGAGGAGGACGGGGGCCTTGAAGTCGGCGCGCAGCCGTACCGCGTCCTGGGGGCCCTGTTCCGCGAGGCAGCGGGCCACCGTCCACATGCCGTGCGCGATGGCGCGGGGAAAGCCGAACAGGCGGGCGGTGAGGGGGTGCAGGTGGATGGGGTTGCGGTCCCCCGAAGCGGCGCCGTACCGCCGCCCGACGTCACCGCCGAGCCGCCACTCGGCACGGACGGGGAGGGGCTTGCCGTCGTCCGGCTCCCGCGGGGGCGTGGAGGTCGGTTCCCCGACCGTCCTGTGCCGGGCGAGATAGGTACTCCTCGACTCCCACACCAACGTGCCGTCGACCCTCGCCTCGGTCAGCACGACGGCCTGCGTCCCCCGGCGGTGAGGCGCCAACCCCACTACGCGCACACCGAGTTCGTACGTCTCCGTGGCGGCCGGTGGCTGCCGCTGGGTGATCTCGATCGAGGTGTGGACGAGCCCGAGCAGCGGCAGTGGGAACGAGCGGCTCGCCATGATCCGCATGGCGAGCGGAAACCCGAGGACGTGCGGATACGTCACCGGCAGCGCGTCCGCGCCCGTGGCGAACCCGCAGACCCGCTCGTACGTGGCGAGCCGGGCGAGATCGATACGGACGTCCGGGAGGACGAGACGGGCCGGCGGGACGTGGGCGTCCGGGCGGGGCCGCCGCTTGAGAGGGGAGAACAGGGCACCTCGGGCCAGGAGGGGGGTGAGGGCCGGGGGAGCGGTGAGGGTGAGCGTGTTCATGGTTCCTTCCCGGGATCGGTCGAGTCCGAACAGCGAAGGGGCTCCGCCCCTCAGGGGCGCGGGGAACTGCGGGAGCAGCCCCCACCCATCCGCAGCCAAAAGGCCGCCCCACGGGGTCTGGGGCGGAGCCCCAGAAGGATGTGGGGGTCCCCCCTGCTCGAAGAGCTTGGGGGAGGGTGGGGGCGGCGGGGGCGAACAAACCCCCTACGCCCCCAGCAGGCTCTGGCCACACACCCGGACCACCTGCCCGTTCACGGCCCAGGACCCCGGCCCGGCGAGCCACGCGATCGTCTCGGCGACATCGACGGGCAGCCCCCCTTGCCCGAGGGAGTTCATCCGCCGCCCCGCCTCCCGGATGAACAACGGCACGGCCGCCGTCATCTTCGTCTCGATGAACCCGGGCGCGACGGCGTTCACCGTCACCCCGTGCTCGCCCCACACCCGCGGGGCCAGCGCCCGTACGAACCCCACGACCCCCGCCTTACTGGCCGCGTAGTTGGTCTGCCCGACGTTCCCGGCGATCCCGGCGATCGACGCGGTGGCCACGATCCGCCCCCCACGTCGTACCACCCCGTCCCCCAGCAGCACATCCGTCGTCCGCAGCACACTCGCGAGATTCACGTCGAGCACCGACCCCCACCGCTCCGCGGGCATGTTGACCAGCTTCCGGTCCCGTGTGATCCCGGCGTTGTGGACGAGAACGTCCAGCCCGTCGGGCAACGCCTCCCCGATCCGCGCCCCCGCGTCGGCGGAGGTGATGTCGAGCGCCAACGCCCGCCCACCGTCCAGCCGCGCGGCGACCACCTCGAGCTCGGACGCGGCGCCGGGCACGTCCAGACACACCACCCGCGCCCCGTCCCGCGCCAGGGTCTCGGCCACCGCCTGACCGATCCCCCGCGCGGCCCCGGTGACGAGGGCGGTCCGCCCGGCGAGGGGCCGCGCCCAGTCCTGCGGAACGGACACCTCACCAGCACCCCCGTCATCTCCACCGGCACGACCGACCTCGATCACCTGCCCACTGACATACGCCGACCTGGGTGACAGAAGAAACCGGAACGTGGACTCGGCACCGGCGACGGAGCCCGCCACCCCCGCCCCCGCTCCCGCGATCCGCACCAACGTCACCGTCCGCCCCCGCCCGATCTCCTTCCCCAGGGACCGCACGAATCCCTCCAACGCCTGCTGCGCCGCCGCCTGATGGTGATCGGCGGGGTCGAGCGCCGCGCCGAGCACCACCACCCGCCCGCCGTCGGCGACCGACCGCACCACGGGATGCAGCGCCGTGTGCACCTCGGCGAGCGCCTCCACGCCGGCGACCCCGGTCGCGTCGAGCACGATCCCGGCCGGCCGCTGTGCCGTCGCCTCCGTCCGCACCTCGAGCCCTGTCCGGGCCAGTACGGTGGCCACGTCGTCCAGCGTCGGCTTCCCGGCCGCCAGGAGCAGCAACGCCCCCTCCAAAGTGGGCCGTTCGGACGACCAGCGGTGCAACGCGGCCGGCTGGGGCAGCCCGAGCCGACGGGTCAGAAAGCGACCGGGTGCGGTGCCGGTGAAGCTCAGATAGCGGTCCGCCATTGTCCAACTCCCAGCTCGGACGTAGATTTACTCTGGAGTAAGGTTACCCAGGGTAAGGCTACGTGAAGGATCAGGAGCAGGTCGAGATGAGCCCCCGCGATCCACGCAGAACAAGCCGCCCCGGAAGGCCGTCCGGGACGCGCCCCGTCGCGGTCGTCGGCGGCGCCCGCACCCCGTTCGCCCGCTCCGACGGCCCGTACGCCACCGCCTCCAACCAGGAGATGCTGACCGCGACGGTCGACGGCCTGGTCGAGCGGTACGGTCTCGAAGAGCCGGGAGCGGTGGGCGAGTTGGTCGCCGGTGCCGTCCTCAAGCACAGTCGCGACTTCAACCTCGCCCGCGAGACCGTCCTCGGCTCGAAACTCGACGCGCGCACCCCGGCGTACGACATCCAGCAGGCCTGCGGCACCGGCCTGCAAGCCGTCATCGCCGCGGCCAACAAGATCACGCTGAGCCAGACCGAGTCCGCGATCGCGGGCGGCGCCGACACCGCGAGCGACGCCCCGCTCGGGGTCAACGACGAACTGCGCCGCATCCTCCTGGAGGTCCGCCGCGCCAAGTCGCCCGGCGCCCGCCTCCGGGCCCTCGCCCGCGTCCGCCCCTCCCACCTCGTCCCCGACATCCCGCGCAACGCCGAGCCGCGCACGGGTCTGTCCATGGGGGAGCACGCTGCCGTGACGGCCCGCGCGTGGGGGTGACCCGCGAGGCGCAGGACGAACTGGCGGCCACCAGCCATCAGCGGCTGGCGGCGGCGTACGAACGGGGCCTCTTCGACGACCTCGTCGTCCCGTTCCGTGGACTGGACCGCGACCAGAACCTCCGCCCAGCCCCCACCGGCCCGTGCCCGAAAAGCCACCCGTGCCCGAAAAGCCACCCGTGCCCGAAAAACCACCCGCACCCGAATTCCCGTACCGGAGGTAACTCGCACCCCGCCCGCCCCAAACGCCCACAAACCCCACACCCCAAGCCCGTACGATCCCGGTCACCCCTGCCTTGTTGAAACTCGCATGAACCCCCCACGCCCCAGGCACGTATGAGGCTTTGCGCCCCCAACCCGCCTCATACCGACCGGGTCCTGGCAGCCAAGGAGCCGCCCCATGTCCAGCCAGCCCAGCCCGTACGACTCCCCACCCTCTCTCGTGGAGCCCGAGATCAAGCGGCTGGACGGAGTGGTGCGCGAGGTGTCCATGCCGCCCCTCGTCGGTCAGGTGACCCACGGCTCGCTCGCGGACATCCCGTTCGACAACGCGACCGTGGCCCCGAACGCGGCGGTTCTCAGCAGGAAGAACGCCGACGGCGCCTGGGAGGACGTGACCGCCACCGAGTTCGCCGCGCAGGTGCTGGCGGTCGCGAAGGGCCTGATCGCCGAGGGCCTGGCGCCCGGCGACCGCATCGCGATCATGGCGCGGACGACCTACGAGTGGACGCTCCTGGACTTCGCGGCCTGGGCGGCGGGTCTGGTCACCGTCCCGGTCTATCCCACCTCCTCCGTCTTCCAGGTCCGCTGGATCCTCCAGGACTCGGGAGCCGTCGCCCTCGCCACGGAGACGGTGGCGCAGGCGTCCGCGCTCGGCCCGGAACGCGACCGGATCCCCGACCTGCGGCACATGTGGGTCTTCGACAAGGGACACCTGGAGCGGCTGGCCGAGCTGGGCCAGGACGTCCCGGACCAGGAGGTCGCCGTACGCCGTGGGGTGCTCGGCCCCGACACGCTCGCCACCCTCATCTACACCTCGGGCACCACCGGCCGCCCCAAGGGCTGCGCACTCACCCACGGCAACTTCTTCGCCGAGATCGACAACGCGATCGAACTGCTCTACCCGATCTTCAAGGCGAAGACCTCGGACGCCGCGTCGATGCTTCTCTTCCTTCCCCTCTCCCATGTCTTCGGGCGGATGGTCGCGGTCGCCTGTCTGCGCGCACGGGTGCGCCTGGGCCATGCGCCGAGCCTGAGTACCGAGGATCTGCTCGCGGACCTGGCGAGCTTCAGACCCACCTTCCTGCTGGCCATCCCCTATGTCCTGGAGAAGGTGTTCAACACCGGCCGGGCCACGGCCGAGAAGATGGGCCGCGGGCCCTCCTTCGACCGAGCCGCGCGCATCGCGTGCAGCTACGGCGAGGCGGTCGAGGCCAAGCAGCACGGCACCGGGCCGGGTCCCTCGCGCTCCCTGCGCGCCGCCCGCGCCCTGTACGACCCCCTGGTCTACCGCCGTATCCGCAACGCGCTGGGGGGCAAGGTCCGCTACGCGATCTGCGGCGGCTCCCCGCTGGGCCGCCGTCTCGCCGCGTTCTACGCGGGCGCCGGCATCGAGATCTTCGAGGGGTACGGCCTGACGGAGGCCACCGCCGCCGCGACCGTCACGCCCCCGCTCAAACCCCGACTGGGCACGGTGGGCTGGCCGCTGCCCGGCACCAGGGTCCGGATAGCCGGGGACGGCGAGATCCTGCTGGGCGGCGAACAGATCTTCCGCGGCTACTGGGACCCGAACGCGGGCGGCGTCGTCGACGCGGCGCCGGACGGCTGGTTCGCGACCGGTGACATCGGCGAACTGGACGACGGGGGCTACCTCACCATCACAGGCCGCAAGAAGGAGATCCTGATCACCGCGGGCGGCAAGAGCGTGGCCCCCGCGCCCCTGGAGAACTGGCTCCGCTCGCATCCGCTGATCGCCCAGTGCATCGTCCTGGGCGACCGCCGCCCCTACGTCTCCGTCCTCATCACCCTCGACGAGGACGGCGTCACCCACTGGCGCCAGATGATCGGCAAGCACCCCGTCCCGCCGGAGCTCCTCATGGACGACCCGGAGCTGAACGTCATCCTCCAGCGCGCGATCGACGAGGCCAACAAGCTCGTCTCCCGCCCCGAGTCCATCCGTCGCTTCGCCGTCCTTCCGGGGGACTTCACGGAACTGGCGGGCCACGTGACCCCCACCATGAAGCTGAAGCGGGCGGCGATCGAACGTGACTTCAGCAAGGAGATCGAGGAGCTGTACGTGCGGTAGGGGCGCACCGAGGACGAGGCGGGACGAGGGGACAAGGCAGGGCAAGAGAGGCAGGGCAAGGGAGGCAGGGCAGGGCAAGGGAGGCAGGGCAGGGCAAGGGAGACAAGGCAGGAGCCCCACGCCAGGCAGGCGTGGGGCTCCTTGGGTATTGCGATCCGTTCCGGATCAAAGCATTGGGCTCATGAAGCCCGCAGACTTAGATCGGGGTGACGTTCTCCGCCTGCGGGCCCTTCGGACCCTGCGTGACGTCGAAGGAAACCGACTGGTTCTCTTCGAGAGAGCGGAATCCGCTCGCGTTGATCGCGGAGTAGTGGACGAAGACGTCCGGGCCGCCGCCTTCCTGGGCGATGAAACCAAAGCCCTTTTCGGCGTTGAACCACTTCACGGTTCCGGTAGCCATAAGCCCTCCTTGGGCCCAAAGGGTTGCCCTGCTCCAGAACCTGCGATTGTGTAAACAACTGCATACGTCTGAAAACGACGAGAGCCCGCGGTCACATGCTCCGCAGGCTCTGTACTGCAAGGGAAACCAAACTGCAACTTGCGGCGAGCCTAGCACGCAGGCAGCCGAAAGCAATAGGGGGCAAGATCACGTCACCCGGATGTTTGACCCGCATGGCGGATGGGTTGACGTGATGGTGTCGACTTGCTGTCGCAAGGGTTGACACAAGAGGGCGGAAGGGTTTCGGAAACCACGCGGGGACCCTGGAGACTGCACGGTACTCCATGGGGTCTAGCCTCGCGATGTGGACAATTACCGCACCCGGCCGCGCGTCGGCCACATCCAGTTCCTGAACTGCCTGCCCCTCTACTGGGGGCTCGCGAGAACGGGCACGCTCCTCGACTTCGAGCTCACCAAGGACACCCCGGAGAAGCTCAGCGAGAAGCTGGTGCAGGGCGACCTCGACATCGGGCCCATCACGCTCGTCGAGTTCCTCAGGCACGCCGACGAGCTGGTCGCCTTCCCGGACATCGCGGTCGGCTGCGACGGCCCGGTGATGTCCTGTGTGATCGTCTCGCAGGTCCCGCTGGACCAGCTGGACGGCGCCCGGGTCGCCCTCGGCTCCACCTCTCGTACGTCCGTTCGGCTCGCGCAGCTGCTGCTGGCCGAGAGCGTGGGCGTCCAGCCGTCCTACTACACGTGCCCGCCCGACCTCAGCCTGATGATGCAGGAGGCCGACGCCGCCGTCCTCATCGGCGACGCGGCACTGCGGGCCAATCTCCTCGACGGGCCGAAGTTCGGTCTGGAGGTGCACGACCTCGGCACGCTGTGGAAGGAGTGGACGGGCCTGCCGTTCGTCTTCGCCGTGTGGGCGGCCCGCCGCGACTACCTGGAGCGCGAGCCCGTCGTCACCCGCAAGGTGCACGAGGCCTTCCTCGCCTCCCGTGACCTCTCGCTGGACGAGGTCTCCAAGGTCGCCGAGCAGGCGGCCCGCTGGGAGGCCTTCGACGAGCGGACCCTGGAGCAGTACTTCACCACGCTCGACTTCCGTTTCGGCGGCCCGCAGCTCGCGGCCGTACAGGAGTTCGCCCGGCGGGTCGGCTCGACCACCGGCTTCCCGACGGACGTGAAGGTCGAACTGCTGACTCCCTGAGGTCGCGGGGGCGTACGGAACTACCCTGCTGGGCAGTGCGTCCGTGCGTACGGGGGAGGTGGGAGCGCCATGCAGCCGCTCGGAGTGGATGAGCCCACGGTCGTGGGGCCCTACCGGCTGCTCGGCCGGCTGGGGGCCGGCGGCATGGGGCGGGTGTACCTGGGCCGCAGCGCGGGCGGGCGGACGGTCGCGGTCAAGATCGTGCACCCGCACTTCGCGCTCGACGAGGAGTTCCGCGCCCGCTTCCGCCGTGAGGTCGAGGCCGCGCGGCGGGTGGGCGGCGCGTGGACGGCCCCGGTCCTCGACGCGGACCCGGAGGCGTCCGTGCCATGGGTCGCGACCGGCTACGCGGCCGGTCCCTCGCTCGCGGCGGCGGTCGCCGACGCCGGCGGTCCGCTTCCGGCGCATTCGGTACGGGTGCTGGGCGCGGGCCTGGCCGAGGCACTCACGGCGGTCCACGCGCTGGGCCTCGTCCACCGTGACGTCAAGCCCTCCAACGTCCTGCTCACCCTCGACGGCCCCCTCCTCATCGACTTCGGCATCGCCCGCGCCACCGACGGCACCGCCTCGCTCACCTCGACGGGCGTCTCCGTCGGCTCCCCCGGCTACATGTCCCCCGAGCAGATCCTCGGCAAGGGGGTCACGGGCGCGGCGGACGTCTTCTCCCTGGGTGCGGTGCTGGTGTACGCGGCGACGGGCGAGTCCCCGTTCCCCGGCGACTCCTCGGCCGCCCTCCTCTACAAGGTGGTGCACGAGGAACCCCGGCTCGGCTCCCTGGAGGGGGAGCTACGGGAACTCGTGGCCGCCTGCCTCGCCAAGGACCCGGCCGGCCGGCCGACCCCGGGTGAGGTGGCCGGACGGCTGGCTCCCGAGGGGGCGGCCCGGCTGGTGACCGCCGGCTGGCTGCCGGGGCCCCTGGTGGAGCAGGTCAGCCGCAGCGCGGTGCAGCTGCTGAACCTGGAGGCGGCGGAGGTGACGCCGTCCGGGCCGGTGGGCTTCAGCAGCCCTTCGGTGGGCACGGACTCCGGGGCCGGGGTGCCGCCGCCCGACGGGGTGTTCGGTCCGCCGCCGACCATGCCGCCGTACGCCATGCCGACGTACGTACCGGGGCAGCGCGATGTCCAGGACGCGGTCGTGGCGCCGACGGTCCACCCGGGCAAGCTCTCCGTCAGCGTGGCCGCGGCCTCGGCCCCCGGTGCGAACGGCCGTGGCCGCAGGGTGAGTTGCACGCTCGCGCTGGCCGTCGCGGGTGCGCTGGCCGCGGTGACCGTGGGCTCGGTGTTCATGTTCCGTCTGCTCCCGGGCGGCGGTGACGACAACTCGGCTTCCAGCGGCTCCGATTCCGCGGCCAGCCCTCCGGCGGCGACACCGGGCGCCCCCGGCTCGGCCGGCGCGACGCTCGCCTCCGTGCCCGCGCACTACCTCGGTAGCTGGTCGGGCGACGCCTACGCACTGAGCGGGAAGCTGCCCGCCGGCACGTTCCGGGTCACCCTCCACCAGGCCGCCGTGGGCAAGGAGTTGGGCACGTTCCGGTCGACCGACCTGATCGGCGGCATCTGTGACGACGTACTCGTCCTGAAGAAGGTCACCGACAAGCAGCTCACCGCGACGAGCACCGCCAAGACGTCCAACCCCAGCACCTGCACGACGGGCAGCCACGAGGTGCGGCTCTTTCCCGCCGGGGGCGACCTCAAGTACGAGACGGACAACGCGGACGCGGGCGATCCGGTGGCCCGCATGTCGAAGGCCGAGTAGCCGTGGACCTCGAACTCTGGTCCGTCCGGCCGCTGTGGCTGACCGTCCTCGCCGCCCTCTGGGGCGCGGCGGCGGGACTGCTGGTGCCGCGGGCCGCATACCGGTTCGCGGTGGAGCCGGACGAGGCGTGGCGGACCCGGTGCCCCGACGGACACGCCCTCACCGGCGCCGCGGGCGGCTGGCTCGGCCTCGCCCGCTGCGCCGACTGCGCCCAGTACCTTCGTGATCTTCGTACGTCGTGGTCGGCGCCCGGCGACGAGGGGCACGTGCCCGGTGATGCGGGGCGCGTGCCGGGCGGTGCGGGGCGTGTGCCTGGTGGTGCGGGGCGTGTGCCGGGCGGTGCGGGGCGCGTGCCGGGCGGTGCGGGGCGTGTGCCGGGCGGTGTCCCGACGACCTACCGCTACGGCCCCGGCACCCCCCTCGTCGCCCTCACCACCGCGGGGGCCTGCGCCGGTCTCGCCCTCGCCACCGGCGCCCGCCCCGAACTGGCCGTCTGGCTGCTGCTCGCGCCGTTCGGTGTGCTGCTCGCGGTCGTGGACTTCCGGGTGCAGCGCCTGCCGGACGTCCTGACCCTGCCGCTCGCGGGCCTGGCGCTCGTACTGCTGGGCGTGATGGCCCTCGTACCGGAGCACGCGGGGGAGTGGCCGACCGCGCTGTTCGGGTCGCTCGTGCTGGGCGGCGCGTACTTCCTCCTCTTCCTCGTCAACCCGAACGGCATGGGCTTCGGGGATGTGAAGCTCGCGCTGGGGATCGGGGCCGTGCTCGGCTGGTACGGATGGGGGACCGTGGTGCTCGGGACCTTCGCCGGGTTCCTGTTCGGCGGCCTGTACGGGCTGGGGCTGGTGCTGATGCGACGCGCGGGGCGCAAGACGTCCATCCCCTTCGGACCGTTCCTGATCGCGGGGGCGTACGTCGGGCTGCTGATCGGGGCGTACGCGGCCTGACGTCGGGCCACGGACGGGGCTGGCGTAGGCTGGCCGGGTCCGTCCAGAACCCTTACGAAAGGGACGCTCCCGGTGACCGAGAAGGCCGACCTCACGTCTTTTGATGTCACAGCCGTCCTCGACCGTGCTGCCGCGGGTGGGCGGATCACCCCCGAAGAGGCGCTCGTCCTCTACCGCGACGCCCCGCTGCACGCCTTGGGCGCCGCCGCGGACGCGGTACGCCGCCGCCGGTACGCGGGGACCGAGCACATCGCCACGTACATCATCGAGCGCAACATCAACTACACGAACGTGTGCGTCACGGCGTGCAAGTTCTGCGCCTTCTACGCGGCTCCCAAGGACACGGCCAAGGGCTGGACGCGCGACCTCGACGACATCCTGCGCCGCTGCGCGGAGACCGTCGAACTCGGCGGTACGCAGATCATGTTCCAGGGTGGACACCACCCGGACTACGGCGTCGAGTACTACGAGAAGCACTTCGCCGCGATCAAGGCCGCCTACCCGCAGCTGGTCATCCACTCCCTCGGCGCGTCCGAGGTCGAGCACATGGCCCGCATCTCCAAGGTGAGTGTGGAGGAGGCCATCCAGCGGATCCACGCCGCCGGCCTCGACTCCTTCGCGGGCGCAGGTGCCGAACTCCTCCCGGCCCGCCCCCGCAAGGCGATCGCCCCCCTCAAGGAGTCCGGCGAGCGCTGGCTGGAGATCATGGAGACCGCGCACGGGCTGGGCGTCGAGTCGACGTCCACCATGCTCATGGGCACCGGCGAGACCAACGCCGAGCGTATCGAGCACCTGCGGATGATCCGTGACGTACAGGACCGCACGGGCGGCTTCCGCGCCTTCATCCCGTACACCTACCAGCCCGAGAACAACCACCTGAAGGGCCGCACGCAGGCGACGCTCTTCGAGTACCTGCGGATGATCGCGATCGCCCGGCTGTTCATGGACAACATCGCCCACATCCAGGGTTCCTGGCTGACCACCGGCAAGGAGGTCGGCCAGCTCTCCCTGCACTACGGCGCGGACGACCTCGGCTCGATCATGCTGGAGGAGAACGTCGTCTCCTCGGCGGGCGCCAAGCACCGCTCCAACCGTATGGAGATCATCGACCTGATCCGCAAGGCCGGCCGCGTGCCCGCCCAGCGGACCACGACGTACGAGCACATCGTCGTCCACGACGACCCGGCGAACGACCCGGTCGACGAGCGCGTCATGTCGCACATCTCGTCCACCGCGATCGAGGGCGGTACGGCGCATCCCGAGCTGAAGCTGCTCGCCTCCAACTAGCCCCGCCGTGCTGACGATCCACACCGCCGACGAGCTGCGCGTCAGCTGGGACGCGGACCCGCTGAAGGACGGCGCGGTCGCCGTGGAGGGCGACCGGGTGGCGGGCACCGGCCCGCTGGACGTGCTGCTGGAGCGCTTTCCGGGGGCGCGGGTGCGCAGATGGCCCGGGGTCCTCGGGCCGGCGCTCGTCCACGAGGGCCCACTGCCCGAGGCACCGTCCCCACGGGAACGTGTTCACGCGGTGCTGAAGTCGGGTGCCACGGCGGTACTGGCGGAGTACGCCGACACCCCCGACCTCCGCGCGGCGGCCTCCCGCAACGAGGTCGCCGTACTCCCGCGTACGCGAGAGACCGCGATCGTCGACGCGGGACGTGCCGACCTCGCGGTCTTCGATGCGGACGGAGCATGCATCGCGACGGTGTGCGCGGGCCGCCTGGTACACAGACGCCGCTGAACTTCTTCACCCCGGGCGGGGAAGTGCCCCGTTTTCAGGGGCGCGGGGCTGTGTGTATATGCGGCTCCGCCGCGGGGCGCGACCAGCCACTTCGAACCCGCGGCCAAAGAGCTCACCCGGCCAGCGCCTGAGCAAACGCCCCCGAACTCTGCGAAACCCCACTGCAATTGGTGGCCGCATTGTCCGAAGAAGCGTCATCACTCGAACACTGCCGATCCCGGAACGTCGACCACATCGACACCCAAGCGATCTTCTTCGACTCGGCGAACGCACGGACCTGTGCCGCGTCCGAGAGGCTGAACGTCTCATCGGCCACGTCGTTGTCCCCGATCATCGAGGTCAACGCGAGCCCCTGCCAGGCGCCCGCACTCGACAGTCCGAAGACATCCTGCAGTTGATCATGGGTCGCCTTGGCGGAAGTCTCGGCGTAGTCGCCCATGTCCCCGGAGTACGAACTCCCGTAGTTCATCGTCATGATGTTGACTGTGGAGACCGTCACGGAGTTGTCGTTGGCGGACTCCAGCAGCGCCAGACTGTCCGAATCCAGCCCCGACGGCATGACCGGCAGCGTGAAGGACACCTTCAGGTCACCGCGCTCCTTCTGGAGCAGCGCGATCGCCTTGGACCGCAGCGAGACCGACGCGGAGTCGGTCAGCGCGTCCCCCTCGATGTCGAAGTCGGCCCGGGTGGACCCGGCGGCGTCGAGCGCCGCCCCGTACGCCGCCGCGAGCGCGCTCGCGCTGTCGCAGACCTCCGCCAGCTCCTTGCCCGACGCCCCGCCGAACGAGACGCGCACACCCGCGCCGGACTCCTTCAGCGCCTGGATCCGGGACTTCACGGCGGCCTTGTCGATGGCGTCCGTGCCGTTCCACTTGGCCGTGCAGTTGGTGCCGTCGGAGATCACGAAGGCCAGGTTGTACGTGGTCGGAGACCCCTTCGAGTCCGTCGCGGAGGCCTCCGTGGCGCTCACGTAGGGCGCGTACGAGGTGCTGGAGGAGGACGCGCTCTCGGAGGGCGCCGCACTCGTCCGCGGGGCCTGGGAGGTCTGCGCGGGCGCCGCGTCCGTGGCACCCGTACCACCGGAAGAGCACCCCGCCGCCGCCAGAGCAAACAGACAGGTGAGCCCGGCAGCCGGCCTCAGATAACCCCTCATTGCGTATGCACCCGCTCTCGTGATTTCTGTCTCAGGACCGAAACAAAGTGCGATTCGTGAGTTCCAAGGTGGCACATCCGAGGGTGATTCCCGAATACAGGAAGCGCATGGGTAACCCATGAGTAGCGGTACGCGAATCGGGCAAGCTGGGCCGCTAATCGGCACACAAGGTAAATATGTATCGACCCTGATCTGCGCAGATGTTCAAGGATTCTCTCAGGGAACGGACGGCTTGGGCCAAGTTTCATGGGCGCCTCACATGAGAACCAGAGAATTGGCCACATAAAGGAGCCCTAATATCCGGGGAATGCAATCCGAGTCAGCCATCGAAAACCACAGTCAAGGGCGCGGCCGCCGCCGTAAACGCGGCAACGCGTCCGAAGACGGTCCCGTGTTCGTTGACAACTCCGGGCGCAGAGCACGTCTGCTGCGCAGGTTCGGCATGCTCGTCGGCGCCGTCTGCTTCGGCTACGCGGTCGTCCTCGGGATGGCCTTCATGGGCTGGGGCACCTCGCTGACCCCGTCCTCGCTCTTCCCGTTCAGCGGCGGCCAGGCCGGCTCCGCACCCGGGGGCAATCTCCGGCCGCAGGGCGGCGTGGCCCCCACCGGCAGGCCGACCGGCACCCCGCCGTCGGGCCTGCGCACGGGCACGGCCCCCTCCTCGGCCGCTTCCCCGGCCCCGGCCGCATCCGCGTCCGCTTCCACCGGCGACAACTGACCGGAACGGACCCACCTCCATGACTTCGACGACGCCTTCACGCGGCCGCCGGCGCGCCCCCACCAAGATGGAGCGGGCGGCCGGCAAGGCCGCGGCGCTGCAGAAACCGCGCGTGATCCTCGCCCTGCTGCTCCTGCTGGGGCTCACCAGCGTGATGCTGCTCGACGGCTATCTGCGTTCCGAGATCGGCAACGACGCGCGGGTGCGCGACGGCGCGGCCTACGACAAGGTGCCGCAGAAGATCCTCGACGGCGGTCCGCTCCTGACGTTCACAGGCGGCACGGCCAAGACCCAGTCCGTCCCGAAGAAGACCATCGTGCTCACCTTCGACGACGGTCCGACCCCGACCTGGACTCCGCAGATCCTCGAGGTGCTCGAAGACAACGGGGTCGAGGCCACCTTCTTCATGGTCGGCTCGATGGTCTCCCGCTATCCGAGCGTCGTGAAGGACCTCGTGGACCAGGGCAACGAGGTCGGCATCCACACCTTCACCCACGTCGACCTCTCCTACCAGGGCACGGGCCGGCTCCAGCGCGAGCTGAAGCAGACGCAGCTCGCGCTCGCGGGTGCGGCGGGGATCACGACGACGCTGTTCCGGGCCCCGTACTCCTCGGAGATCAACGCCGTCGACAACTACAGCTGGCCCGTCTACAAGGAGATCGGCAACCTCGGCTACACCAGCGTCTTCGTCGACACCGACAGCGACGACTGGAAGAAGCCGGGCGTCTCGAAGATCGTCCAGTGGGCCACGCCGAAGAACAACAAGGGCGCCGTCGTCCTCATGCACGACGCGGGCGGCGACCGCTCGGAGACGGTCAAGGCGCTCGACATGTACATCAAGAAGATGAAGGCGAAGGGATACTCCTTCAGCACCGTCAGCGGCGCGATGGCGAAGCTGAACAGGGCGGCGAACGGTGCCGGCCGCACGGGCACCGCCGGTTCCGGGCAGGCCGTCGAGGCCGGGGTCGGACAGACCGGTGCCGGTGCCGGTGCGGGGGCGGGTGCCGGTACGGACACCGGCGCGCTGGGCGAGCAGCCGGGCGGCACGCAGTCCGCGCCCGGTCCGAGCTCCACCCACAACTCCACCAACAAGGTGAACGTCGAGCAGTCCGGCCAGCAGAAGGCCACCGGCTCGACCCTCTACGAGGGCAAGGCCCTCGTCTACGCGGTCGCGGTCGCCGAATGGGTCCTGCCGCTGCTCTCCTGGCTGCTGCTGGTCGTCGGCATCTCCGTCATGGGCCGCTTCGGGATGATGCTGATCCTCGCCCGCCGCCACCACAGACAGCGCAACAGGAAACGCGGCAAGGGCGGCAAGTTCAGCTGGGGGCCGACGGTCACCGGGCCGGTGACGGTGATCGTGCCCGCGTACAACGAGAAGGAGTGCATCGCCAACACGCTTCACTCGCTGGCGCAGAGCACCCATCCGATCGAGATCATCGTCGTCGACGACGGCTCCACGGACGGCACCAAGGAGATCGCCGAGTCGCTGGGCCTGCCCAATGTCCGGGTCATCCGCCAGGAGAACGCGGGTAAACCGGCTGCCCTCAACAACGGTGTCCGCAACGCCAGTTACGACATCGTCGTGATGATGGACGGCGACACCGTCTTCGAACCGGACGCCGTGCACCAGCTCGTCCAGCCCTTCGCGGACCCGGGCATCGGCGCGGTCGCGGGCAACGCCAAGGTCGGCAACCGCAACACCGTCATCGGCGCCTGGCAGCACATCGAGTACGTGATGGGCTTCAACCTCGACCGCCGCATGTACGACCTGCTGCGTTGCATGCCCACCATCCCGGGCGCGATCGGCGCGTTCCGCCGCGACGCGGTCCTCGAGGTGGGCGGCATGAGCGAGGACACGCTCGCCGAGGACACCGACATCACCATCGCGATGCACCGCGCGGGCTGGCGGGTCGTGTACCAGGAGCACGCCAAGGCCTGGACGGAGGCGCCGAGTTCGCTGAAGCAGCTGTGGTCGCAGCGCTACCGCTGGTCGTACGGCACCATGCAGGCGCTGTGGAAGCACCGCAAGTCCCTGACGGACAAGGGCCCGTCGGGCCGCTTCGGCCGCATAGGCATGCCGCTCGTCGTGATCTTCCAGATCATCACGCCGGTCCTCGCTCCGCTCATCGACGTGTTCACCGTCTACTCGATGATCTTCGTGGACTTCTGGGCCTCACTGCTGGCCTGGCTGGCGGTGCTGGTCGTCCAACTCGTCTGCGCCGCCTACGCGTTCCGCCTCGACCGTGAGAAGTACCGCTACCTCGCGATGCTGCCGCTGCAGCAGCTCGCATACCGCCAGATGATGTACCTCGTCCTGATCCACTCCTCCGTGACCGCCCTGACCGGCGGCCGCCTCCGCTGGCAGAAGCTCAAGCGCACGGGTGAGGTCGGGACCCCGGCAGGAGTGAGCTGACATGAGCTGGGGCTCGGAACAACAGCGGTACCAGGGATATGAGGGGTACCAAGGCCAGCAGGAGTACCAAGGGCAGCAGGGGCAGCAGGGGCAGCAGGGGTATGACTATGGGTACGGGCAGCGGCCCGATCCGTACGGCCAGGGCCGGCAGCCTCAGGTACCGCAGCAGTACGGCTACGGGCAGGGGTATGTCGACCATGGCCAGGTGTACGTCACCGAGACGGCACCCCTGCCGGTGATCGAGCCGGAGCCCGCGGCGGACGCTGCCGTCCGGACCGGGCCCAGCCCTGACGCCGGGGAGCCCGAAAGCCCCGCCGCCGACCCCGCGCCGAAGGCCGAAGGCAGCGGACGCGACCGCTACTTCGACGCGCTGCGCGCCGTCGCGCTGGCCCGTGTCGTGGCGTACCACACCTTCGGCTGGGCCTGGGCAGGCCTGGTCTTCCCGTCGATGGGCGTGATGTTCGCGCTCGCCGGCTCGCTGATGGCCAAGTCCCTGGAACGCCCCGCGCTCAAGGTGGTCAAGAGCCGCATGCGACGGCTGCTGCCGCCCTTCTGGTTCTGGGGTTTCTTCGTCGTGGTGGCGATGCTGATCCACGACTGGATGCCGGGCTGGCAGATCGTCTTCTGGATCGTGCCGGTCGGCGACCCGCCGGGCAACCAGTGGGGCATCCAGGCCTGGGAGATCCTCTGGTACCTGCGGACGTACCTCTGGTTCGTCCTGATGTCCCCGCTTCTCCTGAAGGTCTTCCGCAAGGCCCCCCTCCCGGTCCTGCTCCTCTCCCTCGCCCCGATCCTGGTCTTCCAGTACGCCTGGCAGCCTCCGTACAACCGCTTCGGCAGCGGCCTGACGGACTTCGCCACCTTCCTGTTCTGCTGGCTGGTCGGCTTCGCGCACCGCGAGGGCGTGCTCCAGCGGCTGAAGCCGGCCCTGGTGATCCTGGCGTCGCTCGCCCTCCTGGCGTACGGCGGCTGGTACGCCTTCGCGCACCAGGCGGAGTTCGGTACGTACGACCTGGACGAGGTCCCCGTCGCGCAGACCTTCTGGTCGGCCGGCTTCGTGACGCTGCTGATGTACTTCAAGGCGTACTGCGACGTCGACTTCGCCTGGCTCGCCCGCTTCAAGCGGCTCGACCGGACCGTGACGATCTTCAACGGGCGGGCGGTGACGATCTACCTCTGGCACGAGATCGCCCTCGTGCTCGCGGTCCCGCTGATCGACCAGTTCTGGAAGGTGCCCGCCTTCGAGAAGTGGCTGCCGCTGGAGAGCCAGTGGTTCATGTTCGGCATCGGCTGGGTGCTGATCTGGGCCGCCATCCCGCTGGTCGGCTGGGTCGAGGACGTAGCCGCCAAGAAGAAGCCGAAGCTGCTCCCCTGAAGGAACCTCCGGGAGATCCCCTGAGGGGGTTGTACAAGACCGGCGTACGGGCCGGGCGCCGCAAAGTCGCCCGGCCCGTGCTGCCACAATGGGGGAGTGACCCGCGCATCCCTGGACAAGCAGCCGCACGAAGTCGCCTCGATGTTCGACGACGTGGCGGAACGGTACGACCTGACGAACGACGTGCTGTCGCTCGGCCAGGACCGGGTGTGGCGCAGAGAGGTCGCGAAGGCGGTCGACGCGCGTCCCGCACAGAAGATCCTGGACCTGGCGGCCGGTACGGCGACCTCGTCCCTCCCCTTCGCCCGCACCGGCGCCTACGTCGTGCCCTGCGACTTCTCCCTCGGCATGCTCCGGGTCGGCAAGAAGAACCACCCCTGGCTGCCGCTGACCGCCGGCGACGCGACGAAGCTGCCCTTCAAGGACGACACCTTCGACGCGGTGACGATCTCCTTCGGCCTGCGCAACGTCCAGGACACCGACACGGCGCTGAGCGAGCTGTACCGGGTGACCAAGCCCGGCGGCCGGGTCGTGATCTGCGAGTTCTCGCACCCGACCTGGGCGCCGTTCCGCACGGTCTACACCGAGTACCTGATGCGCGCGCTGCCGCCGGTCGCCCGTGCGGTGTCCTCCAACCCCGACGCGTACGTCTATCTCGCCGAGTCCATCCGCGCCTGGCCGAACCAGCCCGGGCTCGCCGAGAAGCTGCGCAAGGCCGGCTGGTCGAAGGTGGCCTGGCGGAACCTGACGGGCGGCGTGGTGGCCCTGCACCGGGGCTTCAAGGCCGCCTGACGCCTCTTCCCAGCGAGCGCCGCCTGGCGTGCCCTTCGGGCGAGCGCCGCCTGACGCGTTCTCCGGGCGAGCTGCCGCTCTCGGTTCCGGAGAGCGCCTGTCTCACCTGAGTACTTCGAACGGGTCCCCGGGCTCGTCGAGCTCACGGCGCATGCCGCCCGACGGCGGACCCGGCAGCCGCGGCTCCCGCACACCCGCGCCGCCCTCCGCGTCACCGAGGTCGAACCACACGGTGACCACGGCCCCGCGCGGTACCTCGGAGCCGGGCGGCGGATATTGGCGTACGACGTAGTCGACGACGGTGAGATGGAAGTCGGGCCGGTCGGGCGCGGCGAGCAGCACACCTCGCGCGTCGGCCGTCTCGCGTGCGTCCACGGCCATCAGGCCGATGAGCCGCGGCACGCGCACTTCGGGTGTCTTGGGTGTCAGGCGCACGGACGTCACCCCCAGCGGTACCGGAAGAGTAAGCCAGGGTCTGGCCCTTCCGGAAGCCGTCGGGTGGCTGCCAGAAACCGTGAGGCGGCCTTCCGGAAGTCGTCAGAGGGCGAGGCGGTAGCAGTGCGCGGGTTCGGCCGACGTGGGATGGGTGACGACCTCGGCCAGTTCCATGCCGACGCGTCGGGTCACGGCGATGGAGCGCTCGTTGCCCGGTCTGACCATGGCGACGACATCCGAGACGCCCGCCGCGCGCACCCGCTCCAGGGTGGTGAGCGCGGCGGCGGTGACGTACCCCTTGCCCCAATGCGCCCTGCCGAGCCGCCACCCGATCTCGATCTCGCCCTTCGGCCCCCACTCGCGCGGCCACGGCTGCGCCCCGGTGAAACCGAGCACCTCACCCTCCGCGTCGATCAGGGTCCACAGACAGAAACCGAGTTCGGCGTCGTGCCGGCGCTGGCGTGCGGTGAGCTCCTCGTACACCGACAGTTCGGCCGCCTTCCCACCGTGGAACTCCATGACCTCGGGGTCGGCGAAGATCTGGTGCCAGGCGAACGCGTCCTCGTCGGTGGGGACACGCAGCCGTACGTCGGGGAGAGCTCGGTTCACGGGGCAACCCTTCAGCCAGGTGATCAGTACCGCTGCATAGACTGCCCATGTCCAGTGCCCGTCAGCACGCAGATTTCGAGTCTTGGGGAGACCCCGCCGTGACCGAGCCCCAACCCCTCTCCGAAAACACCGCAGATGTGATCGTCGTCGGGGCTGGACCAGCCGGTTCCACGACCGCGTACTACCTGGCGAAGGCCGGACTCGACGTCCTGCTCCTGGAGAAGACCGCGTTCCCGAGGGAGAAGGTCTGCGGTGACGGCCTGACCCCGCGCGCCACCAAGCAGCTCGTCTCCATGGGGATCGACATCTCCGAAGAGGCCGGCTGGCTGCGCAACAAGGGCCTGCGCATCATCGGTGGCGGCGTCCGCCTCCAGCTGGACTGGCCGGATCTCGCCTCCTACCCGGACTACGGACTCGTCCGCAAGCGCGACGACTTCGACGAGCAGCTGGCCAGGCAGGCGCAGAAGGCGGGCGCGCGGCTGTACGAACGCTGCAACGTCGGCGCCCCCATCATCGACGACCGCACCGGCCGCATCACGGGCGTGCACGCAAAGCTGGGCGACGCGGGGGAGAAGCGCGAGGTCACCTTCCACGCGCCGCTGGTCGTCGCCGCCGACGGCAACTCGACCCGCCTGTCCCTGGCGATGGGCCTGCACCGCCGCGAGGACCGCCCGATGGGTGTCGCGGTCCGTACGTACTTCACGTCCCCGCGCCACGAGGACGACTACCTGGAGTCCTGGCTGGAGCTGTGGGACCGCCGGGGCGCCGAGGACCGTCTGCTGCCCGGCTACGGCTGGATCTTCGGCATGGGCGACGGCACCTCGAACGTCGGCCTCGGTGTGCTCAACACCTCCGACTCCTTCAAGGAGCTGGACTGGCGCGAGGTCCTGAAGGCCTGGTGCGCGTCCATGCCGGAGGACTGGGGCTACACGCCGGAGAACATGACCGGCCCGATCCGCGGCGCTGCCCTCCCCATGGCCTTCAACCGCCAACCGCACTACACCAAGGGTCTGCTGCTGGTCGGCGACGCCGGTGGCCTGGTCAACCCCTTCAACGGCGAGGGCATCGCCTACGCCATGGAGTCCGGCCAGATCGCCGCGGACGTCATCGTGCAGGCCCACGCCCGCTCGACGCCGACCCAGCGCGAACTGGCGCTCCAGCGCTACCCCCGTGTCCTCAAGGACACCTACGGCGGCTACTACACCCTCGGCCGTGCCTTCGTGAAGCTCATCGGCAACCCGAAGGTCATGAAGATCGCGACCCAGCGCGGCCTGACCCACCCGCTGCTGATGAAGTTCACCCTCAAGATGCTCGCGAACCTCACGGATCCGACCGGCGGCGACGCGATGGACCGCATCATCAACGGCCTCTCGAAGGTGGCACCGAAGGCCTGACGCCATCACGGGGGCGCCGGGGGACCTCCCGGGGCCTCCGGGATTGTTCCGGGGTCGTCCGGGGACGGTCCCGCCCCCAGGGCAGCACGACGAGGCCGCCACCCACTCGGGCGGCGGCCTTCACGCCGTACGACTCACAAGGTCCCGCGACTCAGAGAACGCGCACCGCGCCCGTGGCCGGGTAGCCCGAAAGGTCCTGAATCACCACACCCTTGGAGGGGTTGGCCGCGTCCAGGTACTGGCCGTTACCGATGTACACACCCACGTGGTACGCCGAACCGGCCGAACCCCAGTACAGGATGTCTCCGACCTGGATGTTGGACAGCGAGACCGGCGTACCGGACGTCGACTGGTCCTGCGAGACACGCGGCAGGTCGACACCGACCTGCCTGAACGCGGCCTGCACGAGGCCGGAGCAGTCCCAGGCGTTGGGGCCCGTACCGCCCATCACGTACGCGTCGCCGACCTGAGCCTTGAGGAAGGCGATGACGGTGGCGACACTGCCGCTGGCCGGGGCGGAGACGGTCGAACTCGAGGAGCCCGCGGAGCTGGACAGCACGGTCCGCGTGGACGACCGAGAGGCGGCCTGGGCGGCTGCGGCCTTGCGCGCGTCCTCGGCCTTCTTCTTGGCCTCGGCCTTCTTCTTGGCGTCCGCGAGGTCCGCCTTGGCCTGCTTCGCGGCCTTTGCGGCGGCCGCGTCGCGCTCGGCCTGCAGCTCGTAGTTGGCAGCTGCCTGCTGCGTGGCATCCGCGGACTGCGCCAGCTGGGTGGCCAGGTCGGCCGTCAGGGTGGGCAGTTCGAGGGTCTGAGTCACGGGCTCGGCCGCGTTCGCCGAACCAGCCGCACCGGCCACGGCCAAGGTGCTGAGAACGCCACCGGCAACTCCGGCGCGCATCGCTAGCGTCGACGCGTTGCGGCGGGGCTTCCGGTGGTTGCGTATGTGAGCGGTGTGGGACATGGGTACAACCGGTATCAGGGACTCCCTCATACCTTCAAGAAACGTGTGGTGCGCCACAGTTGTTCAATCCGTGGCCGAATCGGGGGCGCGTCACTTCTTATTGACGCCGTAACGGGCATTCTGGACAGAGATGATCAAGCCTGTGATCATGCACTTTCCGCATTACGTCCGAATTGCCCTCCGCCTACCACTGGTTGCAGCCTGTGGCCAAGGCCGGCTTATCTGACCCATAGGTCGATGTGACACAGGTCACGGAACGGTCACCGGGCCGGCGGCGTCTCGCGCGCACCTCTCGACTGCCCCCCCGCTCGTGAATGTGTGCACGCGCCGATGTCCGTCCACATCCGTCCACACCCCTCCCTCTGATGTGTGAACGCGCTCCTCTATCAAGCCCGTGCGTCCAGCACCAATTTGCATGCATCGGAAGTCTCTTGATATTGAGACGCCGCCCCGGACCTGTGATGACGAGCGGAAATGTCACATCTGGTGACCACGCGGACGCTTCGCGTATGAAGATCACCGCTCATCCGACTTCATGATCCTTCGTCAGGTGGTGGAGATCACAAAGCTTGTGCAATACCCCGTGTCGCAGATCACAGACCGGCGGGCATAAGATGCGAGGCAGTTGGGCTTGTGACCTGCTTCACATGTACGCGATCTTCGTCGGGACGCACGGGGTTCGTGGGACGAGTGGGGCGGAAGTGCTTGCCCGACGCAACCGCCAGCAGTCAGTGCCGACTGAGAGGAGCGAGGAGCGTGAACGCGTATGCGCCGATCCTCGTACTGGGAGCCCTCGGGGCAGGCTTTGCGATCTTCTCCGTGGTCATGGCCACGCTTATCGGTCCAAAGCGATATAACCGGGCCAAGCTCGAGGCCTACGAGTGCGGTATCGAGCCGACCCCCACGCCGGCCGGCGGCGGGCGCTTCCCCATCAAGTACTACCTGACGGCGATGCTCTTCATCGTCTTCGACATCGAGATCGTCTTCCTCTACCCCTGGGCCGTCACCTTCGACGCCCTGGGTGTTTTCGGGCTCGTGGAGATGCTGCTCTTCGTGCTCACCGTCTTCGTCGCGTACGCGTACGTATGGCGGCGCGGCGGCCTGGAATGGGACTGAGGGGCCTTTAAGACATGGGACTCGAAGAAAAGCTGCCGAGCGGATTCCTGCTGACCACCGTCGAGCAGGCCGCGGGCTGGGTGCGCAAGGCGTCCGTCTTCCCCGCCACGTTCGGACTCGCCTGCTGCGCCATCGAGATGATGACGACCGGCGCGGGCCGCTACGACCTCGCACGCTTCGGCATGGAGGTCTTCCGCGGCTCACCGCGCCAGGCCGACCTCATGATCGTGGCCGGCCGCGTCAGCCAGAAGATGGCGCCGGTACTGCGGCAGGTCTATGACCAGATGCCCAACCCCAAGTGGGTGATCTCCATGGGGGTCTGTGCCTCGTCGGGCGGAATGTTCAACAACTACGCCATTGTGCAGGGCGTCGACCACATCGTCCCGGTCGACATCTATTTGCCCGGCTGTCCGCCGCGGCCCGAGATGCTGATCGACGCGATCCTCAAGCTCCACCAGAAGATCCAGACCTCCAAGCTCGGCGTGAACGCCGAGGAGGCGGCCCGCGAGGCGGAGGAAGCGGCGCTCAAGGCGCTCCCCACCATCGAGATGAAGGGCCTGCTGCGGTGAGCGACGCGAACGGCAACGGGGTGAACCCCGAGAAGGACCTCGGCGCCTCCAACCTCCCGGGCCAGCGCGGCGAGGGCGGCGAGGAGATCCGTGTCCAGCGCGGCATGTTCGGCGCCAACAACGGCGGCGACACCACCGGCTACGGAGGCCTGGTCCGCTCCGTCCGGCTCCCCGGCCCGGCCACCCGCCCCTACGGCGGCTGGTTCGACGAGGTCGCCGACGAACTGGAAGGCGCCCTGGAGGAGCAGGGACTCGTCCCCGACAACGCCATCGAGAAGACGATCGTCGACCGCGACGAGCTCACCTTCCACATCGAACGCGAGTACCTGGTCCGGGTCGCCCAGACCCTCCGCGACGACCCGGCCCTCCGCTTCGAACTGTGCACGGGCGTGAGCGCAGTGCACTACCCGAGCGACAAGGGCCGGGAACTGCACGCCGTCTACCACCTGCGCTCGATCACCCACAACCGGCTGATCCGCCTCGAAGTCAGCGCCCCCGACGCCGACCCGCACGTCCCCTCGCTCGTCTCCGTCTACCCGACGAACGACTGGCACGAGCGCGAGACGTACGACTTCTTCGGCCTGATCTTCGACGGCCACCCGGCACTGACGCGGATCATGATGCCGGACGACTGGCAGGGCCACCCGCAGCGCAAGGACTACCCCCTCGGTGGCATCCCCATCGAGTACAAGGGCGCCCAGATCCCTGCTCCGGACCAGCGGAGGTCGTACTCATGAGCACGCAGACCCCTTCTTCCGGCGCGTCCGCCGCGGCGGCGCGGGAGACGACCGAGGGCACCGTATATACGGTCACCGGTGGTGACTGGGACGAGATCGCCCAGTCCGCGGCGAAGTCCGACGACGAGCGAATCATCGTCAACATGGGCCCGCAGCACCCGTCCACCCACGGCGTGCTCCGGCTCATCCTGGAGATCGACGGCGAGACGGTCACCGAGGCCCGCTGCGGCATCGGCTACCTCCACACCGGCATCGAGAAGAACCTCGAGTTCCGCACGTGGACCCAGGGCACCACGTTCGTGACGCGCATGGACTATCTGACGCCGTTCTTCAACGAGACGGCCTACTGTCTCGCCGTCGAGAAGCTCCTCGGCATCGAGGACCAGATCCCCGACCGCGCCTCGATCATCCGCGTCCTCCTGATGGAGCTGAACCGACTCTCCTCCCATCTGGTGTGCATCGCCACCGGAGGCATGGAACTCGGCGCCACCACGATCATGATCTACGGCTTCCGTGATCGTGAACTCATTCTCGACATCTACGAGCTGATCACCGGCCTGCGGATGAACCACGCGTACATCCGCCCCGGCGGACTCGCCCAGGACCTGCCGCCCGGCGCGGTGGACCAGATCCGCGAGTTCGTGAAGAAGATGCACAAGAACCTTCCCGAGTACGACAAGCTCGCCACCGGGAACCCCATCTTCAAGGCCCGTATGCAGGATGTCGGCTACCTCGACCTGGCCGGCTGCATGGCCCTCGGCGCCACCGGCCCGATCCTGCGCTCCGCGGGCCTGCCGCACGACCTGCGCAAGGCCCAGCCGTACTGCGGCTACGAGACGTACGACTTCGAGATCCCGACCGCCGACACCTGCGACTCCTACGGGCGCTTCCTGATCCGCCTGGAGGAAATGCGCCAGTCGCTGCACATCGTCGAGCAGTGCCTGGACCGGCTGCAGCCCGGCCCGGTCATGGTCGCCGACAAGAAGATCGCCTGGCCCGCCCAGCTCGCACTGGGCCCCGACGGTCTCGGCAACTCGCTCGACCACATCAAGAAGATCATGGGCACCTCCATGGAGGCCCTGATCCATCACTTCAAGCTGGTGACCGAGGGCTTCCGCGTCCCGCCGGGTCAGGCGTACGCGGCGGTCGAGTCGCCCAAGGGCGAGCTCGGGGTGCACGCCGTGTCCGACGGAGGCACCCGCCCCTACCGGGTCCACTTCCGCGACCCGTCCTTCACCAATCTGCAGGCCATGGCGGCGATGTGCGAGGGCGGCCAGGTCGCCGACGTCATCGTCGCCGTCGCGTCCATCGACCCCGTGATGGGAGGCGTCGACCGGTGACCACCACCCCCGAGGGCGTCAGCCTGGGCATGCCCCAACTGCCCGCGCCCGACTATCCGGACGACGTTCGAGCCCGGCTCGAAGCGGACGCGCGCGAGATCGTCGCCCGCTACCCGGACTCCCGTTCGGCGCTCCTTCCGTTGCTGCATCTCGTGCAGTCGGAGGAGGGCCACGTCACGCGCACGGGACAGCGGTTCTGCGCCGACGTACTGAACCTGACCACGGCCGAGGTCACCGCCGTCGCGACCTTCTACTCGATGTACCGGCGCAAGCCGAGCGGTGACTACCAGGTGGGTGTGTGCACCAACACCCTGTGCGCGGTCATGGGCGGCGACGCGATCTTCGAGGCCCTCCAGGACCACCTGGGCGTCGGCAACGGCGAGACCACCGACGACGGGAAGGTCACGCTGGAGCACATCGAGTGCAACGCGGCCTGCGACTTCGCGCCGGTCGTGATGGTCAACTGGGAGTTCTTCGACAACCAGACCGTGGCCTCCGCGAAGCGCCTCGTCGACGACCTGCGCACGGGAGCACAGGTCGCACCCACCCGCGGCGCCCCCCTGTGCAGCTTCAAGGACACCGCGCGGATCCTGGCGGGCTTCCCCGACGAGCGCGAGGGAGCCGTGGAGGCGGGCGGCAGCGCGGGCCCCGCCTCACTGATCGGTCTCCGCCTGGCCAAGGGGGAGAGCGTCCACGCGCGCGTGGTCCACCCACGAGGCGGCGGGGCACCGCAGGATCAGCCGCCGGCCGAGCACCTGAGCTCGCACGACGCGCCGCAGGACACATCGGCCTCTGATCCGTCGCACCCGGCGGGTCCCGCAGCCGAGGAGGGGGAGTGATGACGTTGGCACCCGAGATCGACGAGACCAGCCCGGAGAAGCTGCTCGCACCCGTGCTGTCGGCCTTCTGGGACGAGGAGAAGTCCTGGACGCTGGACGTCTACCGGAGGCACGAGGGGTACGAGGGGCTGCGCAAGGCGCTGGCCATGTCGCCGGACGACCTGATCGCGTACGTCAAGGACTCCGGTCTGCGCGGCCGGGGCGGCGCGGGATTCCCCACCGGAATGAAGTGGCAGTTCATTCCTCAGGGCGATGGCAAACCTCACTATCTAGTTGTCAACGCCGACGAATCGGAGCCGGGAACCTGCAAGGACATCCCGCTCCTCTTCGCGAACCCGCACAGCCTCATCGAGGGCATTGTGATCGCGTGTTATGCCATCCGGTCTTCGCATGCGTTCATCTATCTCCGCGGTGAAGTCGTCCCCGTATTGCGGCGGTTGCACGAGGCCGTTCGAGAGGCCTACGCGGCGGGCTACCTGGGCGAGAACATCCTGGGCAGCGGACTCGACCTCAAGCTCACCGTGCACGCGGGCGCGGGCGCGTACATCTGCGGTGAGGAGACCGCACTGCTCGACTCGCTCGAAGGCCGCCGTGGTCAACCGCGGCTCCGTCCCCCCTTCCCAGCCGTCGCGGGCCTCTATGCGTGCCCGACTGTGGTGAATAACGTCGAGTCGATCGCGTCAGTTCCCGCCATTCTCCGAAAAGGCAAGGAATGGTTCAGGTCGATGGGCAGCGAGAAGTCCCCGGGCTTCACGCTCTACTCGCTCAGCGGCCATGTCGCCAGCCCGGGCCAGTACGAAGCTCCGCTCGGCATCACACTCCGTCAACTCCTCGAGATGAGCGGCGGGATGCGCCCGGGCCACCGGTTGAAGTTCTGGACGCCGGGCGGCTCCTCGACCCCGATGTTCACCGACGAGCACCTCGACGTCCCTCTTGATTACGAAGGAGTGGGTGCCGCGGGTTCCATGCTCGGCACAAAAGCACTCCAGTGCTTCGACGAGACGACCTGCGTCGTGCGGGCCGTCACCCGGTGGACCGAGTTCTACGCCCACGAGTCCTGCGGCAAGTGCACACCCTGCCGCGAAGGGACGTACTGGCTGGTGCAGTTGCTGCGCGACATCGAGGCCGGCAAGGGCGTCATGTCGGACCTCGACAAGCTCAACGACATCGCCGACAACATCAACGGCAAGTCGTTCTGCGCCCTCGGCGACGGCGCCGCCTCGCCGATCTTCTCCTCGCTCAAGTACTTCCGCGAGGAGTACGAGCAGCACATCACGGGCCGCGGCTGCCCCTTTGACCCGGCCAAGTCCACCGCTTGGGCCGACCGCACGGAGGTGAACGCATGACGGTGACCACCAGCGCTCCCTCGGGAGGGGGAGAGGCGGCGGTTCCGCCGGAGGACCTCGTCTCGCTGACGATCGACGGAGCCGAGATCAGCGTGCCCAAGGGCACCCTGGTCATCCGGGCCGCCGAACAGCTCGGCATCGAGATCCCTCGATTCTGCGACCATCCGCTGCTCGACCCGGCCGGCGCCTGCCGCCAGTGCATCGTCGAGGTCGAGGGCCAGCGCAAGCCCATGGCGTCCTGCACGATCACGTGTACGGACGGAATGGTGGTGAAGACTCACCTCACCTCGCCCGCCGCCGAAAAGGCCCAGCACGGTGTGATGGAGCTGCTGCTCATCAACCACCCGCTGGACTGCCCGGTCTGCGACAAGGGCGGCGAGTGCCCGCTGCAGAACCAGGCGATGTCGCACGGCAACGCCGAATCCCGCTTCGAGGGCAAGAAGCGGACCTACGAGAAGCCGGTCCCGATCTCCACGCAGGTGCTGCTCGACCGCGAGCGGTGCGTGCTGTGCGCCCGCTGCACCCGTTTCTCCAACCAGATCGCGGGCGACCCGATGATCGAGCTGATCGAGCGGGGCGCGCTCCAGCAGGTCGGCACCGGTGAGGGCGACCCGTTCGAGTCGTACTTCTCCGGGAACACCATCCAGATCTGCCCGGTGGGCGCGCTGACCTCGGCGGCGTATCGCTTCCGCTCGCGTCCGTTCGACCTCGTCTCCTCGCACTCGGTGTGCGAGCACTGCGCGGGCGGCTGCGCGACCCGCACCGACCACCGGCGCGGCAAGGTCATGCGGCGCCTGGCCTCCCCCGACCCCGAGGTCAACGAGGAGTGGCTCTGCGACAAGGGACGGTTCGGGTTCCGGTACGCGCAGCAGCGGGACAGGCTCGACACACCCCTGGTACGGGGTGAGTCGGGTGAACTGGAGCCCGCTTCCTGGCCCGAGGCCCTGGAGGCGGCGGCTCGGGGCCTGTCGGCGGCACGGGGCCGGACCGGCGTCCTGACCGGTGGCCGCCTCACAATCGAGGACGCCTACGCCTACAGCAAGTTCGCGCGCGTGGCCCTCGACACGAACGACATCGACTTCCGCGCGCGTGTGCACAGCGCCGAGGAGGCCGACTTCCTGGCCTCCCGGGTCGCCGGACACGGACGGGACCTCGACGGTACGGGCCTCACCTACACCACTTTGGAGAAGGCGCCCGCCGTCCTGCTCGTCGGCTTCGAGGCAGAGGAGGAGGCGCCCGGAGTCTTCCTGCGGCTGCGCAAGGCCTGGCGCGGACACGGACAGAAGACCTTCTCGCTCGCCACGTACGCGACACGCGGCCTGGACAAGGCGGGCGGCACGCTGCTGCCCGCCGCGCCCGGTACCGAGACCGAGTGGCTGGACGCCCTCGCGAGCGGCGTCGGCCTGGAGGGCGACGGTGCCAAGGCCGCCGAGGCGCTGCACACCGAGGGTGCGGTGATCGTCGTCGGCGAGCGGCTCGCGGGCGTGGCGGGCGGGCTCACCGCCGCCGTACGGGCCGCGTCCGCGACCGGCGCCACACTGGTGTGGATCCCGCGCCGGGCCGGGGAGCGCGGCGCGATCGAGGCGGGCGCGCTGCCGTCGCTGCTGCCGGGCGGGCGTCCGGCCACCGACCCGCGCGCGCGGGAGGAGGTCGCGGCAGCCTGGGGCGTCTCCGAGCTCCCGCACCGCTACGGGCGCGACACCGGCCAGATCGTCGAGGCCGCCGTCGGCGGGGAGCTGCGAGCCCTGGTGGTGGCGGGCGTGGAGGTCGCCGACCTTCCCGACCCGGCACGCGCGCGTGCGGCCCTTTCCGAAGTCGGCTTCCTGGTGTCGCTCGAACTGCGGCCCGGCGAGGTCACCGAGCACGCGGATGTCGTCCTCCCGGTGGCCGCGGTCGCCGAGAAGGCGGGCACCTTCCTGAACTGGGAAGGCAGGGTGCGTTTCTTCGAGGCCGCGCTCAAGCCCGACCAGATGACCCGCCGGCTGGCGCCCACCGACGCGCGCGTCCTGCAGATGCTCGCCGACGCCATGGACGTTCACCTGGGTCTGCCGGATCTGCGTACCACGCGCGGGGAGCTGGACCGGCTCGGTCCCTGGGGTGGCCTGCGGGCCACCGGACCCGTGGAGATCGCGGCATCGCTGCCGCGTCCCGCCGCGGGGGAGGCCGTGCTCGCGGGCCACCGGCTGCTGCTCGACCAGGGACGTCTCCAGGAAGGCGATGACGCGCTCGCCGGGACCCGGCATGCCGCACGCGCGCGTGTGTCGGCCGCCACGGCCGCCGAGGCGGGCGTCAAGGAGGGCGACCTCCTCGCGGTCACCAGCAGCGCCGGAACCGTCGAACTCCCGCTGCAGATCACCGAGATGCCCGACCGCGTGGTCTGGCTCCCGCTGAACTCCACCGGAGGGGGCGTCGCCTCCGACACGGGGGCGCTGCCCGGCGCACTCGTCCGCATCGGCCCGGCGACGCTCGCCACCGAGGCCCCCAAGGAGGTGGAGGCATGACGCCGTACCTCGCCGCTGAAGACCTCTCCATGTTCGGCCGCGACCCCTGGTGGCTGGTCGTCGTCAAGGCGGTCTTCTGCTTCGCCTTCCTGATGGTGACCGTGCTCTTCTCCATCGTGTGGGAGCGCAAGGTCGTCGCCTGGATGCAGCTGCGCATCGGACCCAACCGGCACGGCCCCTGGGGCATGCTCCAGTCGCTCGCCGACGGCGTCAAACTGATGCTCAAGGAAGACGTCATCGTCAAACGCGCGGACAAGGTGGTCTACGTCCTCGCGCCGATCGTCGCGGCCATCCCGGCCTTCATGGCGATCGCGGTGATCCCCTTCGGACCCGCCGACAACGAGATCTCGATCTTCGGCCATCGCACCACGATGCAGCTCACGGACCTGCCGATCGCGATGCTCTACATTCTCGCGGTCGCCTCGGTGGGCATCTACGGGATCGTGCTGGCGGGTTGGAGTTCTGGATCCACCTACCCGCTGCTGGGCGGTCTGCGGTCCTGCGCGCAGATGATCTCCTACGAGATCGCCATGGGCGCCGCTTTCGCCTCGGTGTTCCTCTACTCCGGGTCGATGTCGACCTCGACGATCGTCGAACAGCAGCACGACCGCTGGTACATCATCCTGCTGCCGGTCTCGTTCCTGATCTACATCATCACGATGGTGGGCGAGACCAACCGCGCCCCCTTCGACATGCCGGAGTCCGAGGGCGATCTCGTCGGCGGTTTCAACACCGAGTACTCGTCCATCAAGTTCGCGCTGTTCATGCTCGCCGAGTACGTGAACATGGTGACGGTCTCGGCCGTGTCGACCACGCTCTTCCTGGGCGGCTGGCGGGCCCCGTGGCCCATCAGCACCTTCTGGGAGGGTGCCAACCACGGCTGGTGGCCGATGCTCTGGTTCGTGGTGAAGGTGCAGCTGCTGCTGTTCTTCTTCATCTGGCTGCGCGGCACGCTGCCGCGCGTCCGCTACGACCAGCTGATGAAGCTCGGCTGGAAGGTCCTCATCCCGGTCTCCGTGGTCTGGCTGATGCTCGTCGCGACCGTACGGACCCTCAGGAACGAGAACTACGACTTCGCCGACATCGCCCTGTACGTCGGCGGCGGTGTCCTCGTCCTGCTGCTGCTCTCGTTCGCCGCGGACATCTTCCGCGACAAGCAGGGTGCCCAGGAAGCGCCTGCGGAGCCCGCCGCCTTCGACCCGATGGCCGGTGGATTCCCGGTGCCGCCACTGCCGGGACAGGAGCTGCCACCCGTGCCGCGGCGTCGTCCGCGCCGCGAGCGCGAGTTGATTGTCAGTGGTGGGTCCGATACTGCGAGTGACGGATCGAATGGCGGAACTCGTGACGGAAAGGAGGGGTCCGATGGCTGAGGAGCCGAAGGAGACCAAGCCCGGTTTCCAGAACCCCGTCGCAGGCTTCGGCGTGACCTTCAAGGCCATGTTCAAGAAGCGCCTGACGGAGCAGTACCCGGAGCAGCACAAGACCACCGCCCCGCGGTTCCACGGCCGGCACCAGCTCAACCGCCACCCGGACGGTCTGGAGAAGTGCGTCGGCTGCGAGCTGTGCGCCTGGGCCTGCCCCGCGGACGCCATCTATGTGGAGGGCGCGGACAACACCGACGAGGAGCGCTACTCGCCGGGCGAGCGGTACGGCCGCGTCTACCAGATCAACTACGCCCGCTGCATCCTGTGCGGCCTGTGCATCGAGGCGTGCCCCACCCGCGCGCTCACTATGACGAACGAGTTCGAGCTCGCCGACTCCAGCCGCGCCAACCTCATCTACACCAAGGAGCAGCTGCTCGCCGGGCTCGATGAGGGCATGGTCGACACACCGCACTCGATCTTCCCCGGCACGGACGAGCAGGACTACTACCAGGGTCTGGTGACCGAGGCGGCGCCGGGCACGGAGCGCCAAGTCGCCGTCTCCAAGGGCGAGAAGCCCACGGAAGAGGGGGTGGGGGCATGAGCGCGCAGCTCGCCGCCTACTCCACCTCCACCGGAGAGGCCTTCCAGTTCTGGGTCCTCGGCACGGTCGCCGTGATCGGCGCCCTGTGCACCGTCTTCATGAAGAAGACCGTGCACAGCGCGCTCTGTCTCGCCGGCACCATGATCGTCCTGGCGGTGTTCTACCTCGCCAACGGCGCCTACTTCCTGGGTGTCGTGCAGATCGTCGTCTACACCGGCGCGATCATGATGCTGTTCCTCTTCGTGGTCATGCTCGTCGGTGTCACCGCGGCGGACTCCCTGAAAGAGACCATCAAGGGTCAGCGCTGGCTGGCCCTGGTGTGCGGACTCGGCTTCGGCGTCCTGCTGATCGCGGGCATCGGCAACGCGTCCCTGAAGGACTTCAACGGCCTGAGCAAGGCCAACGCCAACGGGAACGTGGAGGGTCTCGCCGCCCTCATCTTCACGAAGTACGTGTTCGCCTTCGAAATCACCGGCGCCCTGCTCATCACGGCCGCCGTCGGCGCGATGGTGCTCACGCACCGCGAGCGCACCGAGCGCGCCAAGACCCAGCGCGAGCTGTCCGAGCAGCGCGTACGGGAAGGCAAGCACGTACCGCCGCTGCCGGCCCCCGGTGTCTACGCCCGGCACAACGCGGTGGACATCGCGGGCCTCCTCCCGGACGGCACCCCGTCCGAGCTGACGGTCAGCAAGACGCTGCGGGACCGCGGCCAGATCCGTGACGTGTCCAACGAGGCGCTGAGCGATCTGAAGGCGCTGGAGCAGCGAGCCGAAGAACGCCTGGAGCGCACGAAGACGGAGGAGGCGTCCAAGTGAACCCGGTCAACTACCTCTATCTCGCCGCCCTGTTGTTCACGATCGGTGCCACCGGCGTGCTGATCAGACGCAACGCGATCGTGGTGTTCATGTGCGTCGAGCTCATGCTCAACGCCTGCAACCTCGCGTTCGTCGTCTTCTCCCGCCTGCACGGCAATCTCGACGGCCAGATCATCGCCTTCTTCACGATGGTCGTCGCCGCCGCGGAGGTCGTGGTCGGGCTCGCGATCATCGTGTCGCTCTTCCGTTCCCGCCACTCGGCCTCGGTCGACGACGCCAGCCTGATGAAGCTGTAAGGGGTCGCTGAATCGTGGAGAACCTGATTGCGCTGCTGGTAGCGGCGCCTCTGCTCGGAGCGGCCGTACTGCTGTGCGGTGGCCGGCGGCTCGATGCCGTCGGCCACTGGATCGGCACGGCGCTCGCGGCCGCGTCCTTCGTGATCGGCGCGATCCTCTTCGCCGACATGCTGGGCAAGAGCGCGGACCACCGGGCCATGAGCCAGTACCTGTTCAGCTGGGTCCCCGTCGAGGGCTTCCAGGCGGACGTCTCCTTCCAGCTCGACCAGCTGTCGATGACGTTCGTCCTGCTGATCACCGGCGTCGGCTCACTGATCCACCTGTACTCGATCGGGTACATGGAGCACGACGAGCGGCGCCGCCGCTTCTTCGGCTACCTGAACCTGTTCCTCGCGGCGATGCTGCTGCTCGTCCTCGCCGACAATTACCTGCTGCTGTACGTCGGCTGGGAGGGCGTCGGCCTCGCCTCGTACCTGCTGATCGGCTTCTGGCAGCACAAGCCCAGCGCCGCCACCGCCGCGAAGAAGGCCTTCCTGGTCAACCGCGTCGGCGACATGGGCCTGTCGATCGCCATCATGCTGATGTTCACCACCTTCGGGTCCTTCGCCTTCGGGCCGGTGCTCGGTACCGAGGGGCACCCGGGGCTCGTCGGTGGCGCGACCGAGGGCAAGCTCACCGCCGTCGCCCTGATGCTGCTGCTCGCCGCCTGCGGCAAGTCCGCCCAGGTGCCGCTGCAGTCCTGGCTCGGAGACGCGATGGAGGGCCCGACCCCGGTCTCGGCCCTCATCCACGCCGCGACCATGGTGACCGCGGGTGTCTACCTGATCGTCCGCTCTGCCGCGATCTTCAACGCCGCGCCCGACGCCCAGCTCGTCGTCACCGTGGTCGGCGCCGTCACGCTCCTGTTCGGTGCGATCGTCGGTTGCGCGAAGGACGACATCAAGAAGGCGCTCGCCGGATCGACGATGTCGCAGATCGGCTACATGGTGCTGGCCGCGGGCCTCGGCCCCATCGGCTACGTCTTCGCGATCATGCACCTGGTGACGCACGGCTTCTTCAAGGCCGGACTGTTCCTCGGCGCCGGCTCGGTCATGCACGGCATGAACGACGAGGTCGACATGCGCAAGTACGGCGGCCTCCGAACGTACATGCCGATCACCTTCGTCACCTTCGGCCTCGGCTATCTCGCCATCATCGGCTTCCCGGGTCTGTCCGGCTTCTTCTCCAAGGACAAGATCATCGAGGCGGCCTTCGCGAAGGGCGGTACCGAGGGCTGGATCCTCGGCGGCGCGGCCCTGCTGGGCGCGGCCATCACGGCGTACTACATGACCCGCGTGATGATCATGACCTTCTTCGGGGAGAAGCGCTGGCAGCCGGACGCCGAAGGCCATGAGCCGCACCCGCACGAGTCCCCGCGGTCCATGACGATCCCCATGATCGTGCTGGCCTTCGGATCGGTCTTCGCGGGCGGTTTCTTCAGCATCGGCGACCGCTTCCTCAACTGGCTGGAGCCGGTCACCGGGCACTCGGAGGGCAACTCGCCCGTCAGCGCCCTCACCGTCACGCTGGCCACCATGGTGCTGCTCGTCGTCGGCGCCGGAATCGCGTACGCCCAGTACGGGCGCAGCCCCGTCCCGGTCGTCGCCCCGCGCGGTTCCCTGCTCACCCGGGCCGCCCGGCGCGACCTGCTCCAGGACGACTTCAACCACGTCGTGCTGGTACGCGGCGGGGAGCACCTCACACGCTCCCTGGTGTACGTCGACCACACCCTGGTCGACGGGGTCGTCAACGGCACCGCGGCCTCCATGGGCGGCCTCTCCGGGCGGCTGCGCAAGTTGCAGAACGGCTATGCGCGCAGTTACGCGGTCTCGATGTTCGGCGGTGTGGCGATCCTCGTCGCCGCGACCCTGCTGATGAGGGCGGTCTGATACCGATGTCCTTTCCTCTGCTGACAGCGACGGCGGCGCTCCCGGCGATCGGGGCGATCGCCACGGCCGCCGTGCCGGCCGCGCAACGCGTCGCCGCCAAGTGGCTGGCGCTGCTCGTCTCGCTCGCCACGCTCGTCCTGGCCGCGATCGTGCTCGTACGCTTCGACCCCGGCGGCGACCGTTACCAGCTCACCGAGTCCCATGCCTGGATCAAGGACTTCGGAGTGCGGTACGAGCTGGGCGTCGACGGCATCGGGGTGGCGCTCGTCGCGCTGACCGCGCTGCTGATCCCGTTCGTGATCCTGGCGGGCTGGCACGACGCCGACCCGCAGGAGACAGGAAACTCGCGCTGGCGACCGACCCAGGGCTTCTTCGCCCTGATCCTGGCCGTCGAGGCGATGGTGATCCTCTCCTTCGAGGCCACCGACGTCTTCCTCTTCTACATCTTCTTCGAAGCCATGCTGATCCCGATGTACTTCCTCATCGGCGGCTTCGGGGACCGTGCCCACGAGCACGGGGACGACGCGGCGGCGACCCAACGCTCCTACGCCGCGGTGAAGTTCCTCCTCTACAACCTGGTCGGCGGCCTGATCATGCTGGCCGCCGTCATCGGCCTCTACGTAGTGGCCGGAAACTTCTCGCTCCAGGAGATCGTGCAGGCCCGCGCCAGCGGTTCGCTGCACATGGCGACCAGCACGGAGCGGTGGCTGTTCCTCGGCTTCTTCTTCGCGTTCGCGGTGAAGGCGCCCCTGTGGCCGCTGCACACCTGGCTGCCCAACGCCATGGGAGAGGCCACGGCCCCGGTCGCGGTACTGATCACGGCGGTGGTCGACAAGGTCGGCACCTTCGCGATGCTCCGCTTCTGCCTCCAGCTCTTCCCGGAGGCGAGCAAGTGGGCGACGCCGGTCATCCTCGTCCTCGCCCTCATCAGCATCATCTACGGGGCGCTGCTCGCGGTCGGTCAGCGGGACATCAAGCGGCTGGTGGCGTACGCGTCGATCTCGCACTTCGGGTTCATCATCCTGGGCATCTTCGCGATGACCAGCCAGGGCCAGTCGGGCGCGACGCTCTACATGGTCAACCACGGGATCTCGACCGCCGCCCTGATGCTGGTGGCGGGCTTCCTGATCTCGCGGCGCGGCTCGCGTCTGATCGCCGACTACGGAGGGGTGCAGAAAGTCGCCCCGGTGCTCGCGGGCACCTTCCTGATCGGCGGCCTCGCGACCCTCTCGCTCCCCGGGCTTGCGCCCTTCGTGAGTGAATTCCTGGTCCTGGTGGGCGCGTTCGAGCGCTACCCGGCCGTCGGCATCGTCGCCACCTTCGGCATCGTCCTCGCCGCGCTCTACACGCTCGTCCTCTATCAGCGGACGATGACGGGCCCGGTGAAGGCGGAGGTCGCCGAGATGCCCGACCTCAGGGTGCGTGAGCTCCTGGTGGTCGCCCCGCTGATCGCCCTGCTGATCTTCCTGGGCGTCTATCCGAAGCCGGTCACCGACATCGTCAACCCGGCGGTCCAGCAGACCATGTCCGACGTCCATAAGACGGACCCCAAGCCCGAGGTGGAGGCGGCCAAGTGAGCGCAGCAGCCGTCCACAGCCTGTGGACAACCGCGGCCGAACCGATCTCCAAGATCAACGCGCCGAAGATCGAATATGGGCAATTGTCGCCCACCCTGATCGTGATCGGGGCGGCGCTCGTAGGGGTGCTCGTCGAGGCCTTCGTGCCGCGCAAGTCCCGTTACTACACGCAGGTCTTCCTGTCCGTCGTCGCGCTCGCCGCCGCCTTCGCCGCGGTGGTCGCACTTGCGGCGGGCGGATACGGCACCACGAAGGCGCATATCGCGGCCATGGGCGCGATCGCCGTCGACGGACCGTCCCTGTTCCTGCAGGGCACGATCCTGCTGGCGGGCATCCTCGGTGTCTTCACCTTCGCCGAGCGACGGCTCGACCCGGAGGCGCACGGCAACCGCGTCGACTCGTTCGCCGCGCAGGCCGCCTCCGTGCCCGGCAGCGACAGCGAGAAGGCCGCGGTGAAGGCCGGGTTCACCACCACCGAGGTGTTCCCGCTGCTGCTCTTCGCGATCGGCGGCATGTTGGTCTTCCCGTCGGCCAACGACCTGCTGACGCTGTTCATCGCGTTGGAAGTCTTCTCTCTGCCCCTCTACCTGCTGTGCGCCGTGGCCCGCCGCAAGCGGCTCATGTCGCAGGAGGCCGCAGTCAAGTACTTCCTGCTCGGCGCCTTCGCCTCCGCGTTCACCCTCTTCGGCATCGCCCTGCTCTACGGCTACGCGGGCTCCGTGTCGTACGCGACGATCGCGCAGGTCGTGGACGGCACGATCCCGAACGTCGACCTGGCGCTCGCCGGCACCATGGGCAACGACGTGCTGCTGCTCATCGGCGCCGCGATGGTCGTCATGGGCCTGCTCTTCAAGGTCGGCGCGGTGCCGTTCCACATGTGGACGCCCGACGTCTATCAGGGCGCGCCGACACCGGTCACCGGCTTCATGGCCGCGGCGACGAAGGTGGCCGCCTTCGGGGCGCTGCTGCGACTGCTGTACGTCGTCCTGCCGGGCCTGCGCTGGGACTGGCGGCCGGTCATGTGGGCCGTCGCGATCGTCACCATGCTGGGCGGTGCGATCGTCGCGATCACCCAGACCGACATCAAGCGGCTCCTTGCGTACTCGTCCATCGCGCACGCGGGATTCATCCTCGCGGGCGTCATCGCAACCTCGCCGGACGGTGTCTCGTCGGTCCTCTTCTACCTGGGCGCGTACTCGTTCGTGACGATCGGGGCCTTCGCGGTCGTGACCCTGGTCCGGGACGCGGGCGGCGAGGCCACGCACCTGTCCAAGTGGGCGGGCCTCGGACGCCGCTCCCCGCTGGTGGCGGCAGTCTTCGCGGTCTTCCTGCTGGCGTTCGCCGGCATCCCGCTGACCTCCGGCTTCGCCGGGAAGTTCGCCGTCTTCAAAGCGGCGGCGGAGGGCGGCGCGGGCCCGCTGGTCGTGGTCGGTGTGATCTCGTCGGCGATCGCGGCGTTCTTCTACATCCGCGTGATCGTGCTCATGTTCTTCAGCGAGCCCCGGCCGGAGGGACCGACGGTCGCCGTGCCCTCGCCGCTGACCATGACGGCGATCGGGTTCGGCGTGGCGGTCACGCTGGTGCTCGGTGTGGCGCCGCAGTACTTCCTGAACCTGGCGAGCCAGGCGGGAGTCTTCGTCCGCTGAACCACGCACGGACCGGGCCCCGCTCCCTCCTCGTGACGGAGCGGGGCCCGAGCTGTGATCAGCGCATCGCGTGCCCCGTCTGAGCCGCCTGGCCCGGACGGACCGGGCACTTGACCGTGGGATTCCAGCGGTCGAACAAACCGTTGGGGTTGTGCTTCCAGAGCCAGACATGCAGGTCGTAGTGGATCGGCATGGCCGTGTAGTGGCCGGGGATCGGCCCGTCGAACTTCCGCCCTCCGAACACCGAGGGTCTGTCGTCGCTCGTCTTCAGCTTCCGGTCGGCGTCGGGAACGATCCACTCCACCCCGACGAGCTTGCGCTTCCCGTGCTTCCCGTCCTCATAGAGGAGAGACGCGGGCTGAGCCGGGTCGACCGAGCCGTAGATGGACTCGTCGAAGTAGTGGTAGCCCATGCTCCGTGGCCCCCCCCCGGGTCCGAGGAGCGCGGATAGGGGGACGTATCCGTCGGCGATGGCGACCGACTCGTCGAGGTACTTCGCGGTCGCGTGTACGCCGTGGCCAGTTCCGCCGGGACCTTCGGGTCGACGGGGCCGTCCGCGGCCGCGGTGTGAGCGGGGACGGCGGCCAGCGAGACGGAGGCGACGGCCGCCGTCGCGAGAGCGAGGGCGGTCCTGAGGGACGCTGGGACATGCGGGGGCTCCTAGGCGTGAGAGGCGTACGTGACGGTGCCGGTCCTTCGGCCGCGGGCCCCCTCCTCCTGCCCGGGCAGCATGTTCCCGGCTGGAGAGGCGTCGCCATGCGCGTGGGGCCAACGGATTGGACGCGCGCAGGGCGCGCCGTGCAAGGAGGTGAGACCGGCGGGACGCGAGTGCGTAGGGAAGCCGATCGGTCGCAGCCTGTGGATAACTCTCGGGCTGTCGGCGCGGACCCCTATCGTGGACGCAGTGGTCGAGGCGCGACGTACGGGGGACAGGACGATGGGCGGGACGGGTGTGATGACCGGAGCGGACGCGACGGGGACGCTGGCAGAGAGCGAGGCACTGGCCACGCTCCACCGGGTCTTCGGGTACGACGCCTTCCGCGGCGAGCAGGAAGCGATCATCGAGCACGTGGTGGCGGGCGGTGACGCTGTCGTCCTGATGCCGACGGGTGGCGGCAAGTCTCTCTGCTACCAGATTCCGGCCCTGGTCAGACCGGGTACGGGAGTCGTGGTCTCGCCCCTCATCGCGCTGATGCAGGATCAGGTGGACGCGCTGCGCGCGCTGGGCGTGCGCGCCGGGTTCATGAACTCCACGCAGGACTTCGACGAGCGGCGTGTGGTGGAGGCCGAGTTCCTGTCAGGGGAGCTCGACGTGCTCTACCTGGCCCCGGAGCGGCTGCGCCTGGAGACCACGCTGGACCTGCTGTCACGGGGGAAGATCTCCGTCTTCGCGATCGACGAGGCGCACTGCGTGGCCCAGTGGGGCCACGACTTCCGCCCCGACTATCTGGCGCTCTCACTGCTGGGCGAGCGCTGGCCGGACGTCCCGCGTATCGCGCTGACGGCCACGGCCACCCGCGCGACGCACAAGGAGATCACCCAGCGCCTGGCCATGCCGACCGCCCGTCACTTCGAGGCCAGCTTCGACCGTCCCAACATCCAGTACCGGATCGTCCCGAAGGCCGACCCCAAGAAGCAGCTGCTGTCCTTTTTGCGCGATGAGCACGCGGGCGACGCGGGCATCGTGTACTGCCTCTCGCGCAACTCGGTCGAGAAGACGGCCGAGTTCCTCTCCCGCAACGGCGTCGAGGCGGTGCCGTACCACGCGGGTCTGGACGCGGGCACCCGCGCCACCCACCAGTCGCGCTTCCTGCGCGAAGAGGGCCTGGTCGTGGTCGCCACCATCGCCTTCGGCATGGGTATCGACAAGCCGGACGTGCGGTTCGTCGCCCACCTCGACCTGCCCAAGTCGGTCGAGGGCTACTACCAGGAGACGGGACGCGCGGGCCGTGACGGACTGCCGTCCACCGCATGGATGGCGTACGGGCTTCAGGACGTCGTCCAGCAGCGCAAAATGATCCAGGGCTCCGAGGGCGACGAGGCGTTTCGCCGCCGGGCCGCCGCCCACCTGGACTCGATGCTGGCCCTGTGCGAGACGGTCCAGTGCCGGCGCTCCCAGCTCCTCGCCTACTTCGGCCAGGACCCGCACACCCCGGCATGCGGCAACTGCGACACGTGCCTCGCACCGCCCGAGACCTCGGACGGCACGGTCGTGGCACAGAAGCTGCTGTCCACGGTGGTACGGCTGCAGCGCGAGCGTGGACAGAAGTTCGGCGCCGGCCAGATCATCGACATCCTGCTGGGGCGGCGCACCGCCAAGGTGATCCAGTTCGATCACGACCAGCTGTCCGTGTTCGGCATCGGTGAGGACCTCGCCGAGTCCGAATGGCGCGGCGTGGTGAGGCAGTTGCTGGCGCAAGGCCTGCTCGCGGTCGAGGGCGAGTACGGGACGCTGGTGCTGACCGAGGAGAGCGGGACGGTGCTGCGGCGCGAGCGTGAGGTGCCGCTCCGCAAGGAGCCGCCGAAGCCGACCGTCTCCCGCTCGTCCTCCTCGTCCTCGCGGGGCGAGCGCAAGGCCAAGGCCGCTGTGGCCGACCTGCCCCAGGAGCTCGTCCCCGCCTTCGAGGCCTTGCGCTCCTGGCGCGCCGGACAGGCCAAGGAACAGGGCGTCCCGGCGTACGTCATCTTCCACGACGCCACGCTCCGGGAGATCGCCACGGTGTGGCCCACCTCGGTCGAAGGCCTCGGCGGCATCAGCGGGGTGGGCGAGAAGAAGCTCGCGACGTACGGAGAGGGCGTGGTCGCAGTGCTCGCCTCCCTGGGCGGCGGCGCCCCCGGAGCAGCACCGGCTCCCGCGGCCGGTGAGGCACCGGACCCGGACTGGCCCGAGATGGACGCGGAACCCGAGCCGGAGGACTGGATATAGGGCGCCCCGGCCCTCTGCCCGACGCTGTGGTCACAGGGCCCGTGACGCGTACGCCCTGACGTCCGCGTCGGAGTCCGCCGTGCCCGTGTGGCCAGGGCCACGCGGGCGCCCTCGTCGATCGCGGAGCGCCGTACGAGAGCCAGGACCGCCGCCTTGCGGACGTCGGCGTTCGGGTCTTCCAGAGCCCGGGCGAGCGCCGGGACGGCGACCCCGGCCTCCGCGGCGGACAGCGCGGTCGCGGCGCCGGAGCGCACCTGCCAGGTGGGGTCGGCCTGAGCGGCGACGGCACGCACGGCCAGGGACGCGGGGCAGCCGGTGACGGCCAGCGTCGTGAAGGCCGCTGCCCGGGCCAGGGCGTCCGGGTCGGTAGTGAGCCGGTCGAGGGTGTCCTCGACGAGCTTTCCCGGGGTCACGTTGGCGAGGGCCTTGGCCACCGTGACGCGGACCACGCGGGACGGGTCGGCCGCTGCCCGGCTCAGGGGCTCCGTGGCGTCGACGGAGACCAGGGCGCGCACGGCTTTGACGCGGACGGCGGTTTCGGGATCGGCGAGGGCGTTCGCGAACAGTTGGGCGTCGCCCGGGCGCAGCGCGCGCAGGACGTCCAGGGCGGTGGCGCGTACGACGAGATCGCCCTCGGTCAGGGCGGCGGCGAGGCCCTCGCGCAGGTCCGGCTCGGCCGGCAGGGTCTCCCGCAGCTCCCGCAGCTCCCGCAGCTCCCGCAGCTCCCGCAGCTCCCGCAGCTCCCGCAGCTCCCGCAGCTCCCGCAGCTCCCGCAGCTCCCGCAGCGAGGCCGCGGCGGTGGCCCGTACGTCGCCGTGCGGGTCCCGGAGTGCGGCGGCGAGGGCGCGACCGGTGCCGGGCGGCACGGTCTCGGTGAGGACGCCGACGGCCGAGCGTCGGACAGCGGGGGACGGGTCTTCCAGGCAGGGCAGCAGCGCGCTGAGTTCGGGCTCCTGTTCCGTGAGGGTGAGGAGTGCGAGGAGGCGGGGCGAGGTGCCGCCGCCGGTGTGGTCGAGTCCCCTTCCGTCAGGATCGGTGACGGAGACGAGGCGGGTGGGGCGGCCGAGCTGTTTGCCGCGGGCCGCGTTGATCAGCGGCGGGAAGTCGCGCATCGAGCCGATGTCGATCTTACCGGCGGTCATCCGGGCGGTGATCGGGGCGCCGGTCGCGTAGTCCTCCCAGTTCACCTTGTACGTGGTGCCGTCCCCGAGGGCGTTGAGCTCCTTCTCGAAGTAGCCGAGGGAACGAAGCAGGGTTCCCGCCGTGACGGTGTTGGTGGTCTTGGACTGGTAGCCGACCGTGATGGTGACCGTGGAGCCGGCGCCGGTGGGCGGCGCCGGTGGTCGCGCCGGGGCCGGCGTGCTCTCGGATGCGTTCGGTGGGCATGCGACGGACCATACCGACGGGGTGCGGGTGGTGGTGTTGCTGGAGTGTTGCGCCACCTGTCGATGGCGAGGGCCGGGGGTTGGCCTGCGGTTTCGGTCGGGAGGAGGGGAGATCTGCCACCCATGGGGGCATGGTGTGGGGCGGGGGTGTCTTGTGGGTGCGGGGGCGTGGGACCGGCGGGGTAGGGGTTTTCGCCCCCCACCGCACCTACCCGTCCCATCCCAGGGACGCCGCCCCTTCGACCCCCTTTCGCCCCTCTGGGGACGCCTCTCCCTGGGGGACTACCGCGGGGCGGGGAGTCCCCTCCCCCGGGGGACCCCCGGGGGGCTTCGCCCCCGCATCCCGACGGGGTTTGCGCCCCGGGAGCATCCCGGGCCGGAGTCAGGAAGGGTCGGGTGCCGGGGTGATGCGGCCCGTCACCTCGCCCAGCCCCACCCGCGTGCCGCCGGGGCCCGGGGCCCAGGCCGTCAGGGTGACTTCGTCGCCGTCCTCCAGGAAGGCCCGCTTGCCGTCGGGGAGGTCGAGGGTGTCGCGACCGTTCCAGGTGAGTTCCAGGAGGGAGCCGCGCTCGTGCTCGGAGGGGCCGCTGACCGTTCCCGAGCCGTACAGGTCGCCGGTGCGCAGGGAGGCTCCGTTGACCGTCATGTGGGCCAGTTGCTGGGCGGCCGTCCAGTACATGGTGGAGAAGGGTGGTTCGGAGACGACGTGGCCGTTGACGGCGACGGAGATACGGAGGTCGTAGCCGCCGGGCTCGTCCTCGGAGTCGTCCAGGTAGGGGAGGAGGGGGTGCGTGCGGGCCGGGGGCGCGACCCGTGCGTCGTCCAGCGCGTCGAGCGGGGTGATCCAGGCCGACACCGAGGTGGCGAAGGACTTGCCGAGGAAGGGGCCGAGAGGGACGTACTCCCAGGCCTGGATGTCACGCGCCGACCAGTCGTTGAGGAGGCAGAGGCCGAAGACGTGGTCGCGGAAGGAGGAAAGGGGGACAGGCGTGCCCCTGGTCGAGGGTGCGCCGACCACGAAGCCGACCTCCGCCTCGATGTCGAGTCGGACGGAGGGGCCGAAGACGGGGGCGGTGTCGGAAGGGGCCTTGCGCTGGCCCGAGGGGCGGACCACCTCCGTGTCCGACACCACGACCGTGCCGGAGCGGCCGTGGTAACCGATCGGCAGGTGCTTCCAGTTGGGGGTGAGGGAGTCGGTGGCGTCGGGGCGGAAGATCTGGCCGACGTTCCGGGCGTGGTTCTCGGAGGCGTAGAAGTCGACGTAGTCCGCGACCTCGAAGGGGAGGTGCAGGGTCACCTCGGAGAGGGGGTGCAGGAGGGGCGCGATGGTCTCCCGGTGGGCCGGGACCGTCACCCAGGCGGTGAGTGCGCGGCGTACGTCGGACCAGGCCGTGCGGCCGGCGGCGAGCAGCGGGTTCAGGGTGGGCTGCGCGAGCAGTTCGGCGTACGGGGAGCCGAGTGCCCGGGCGGTCGCTCCCGCGTCGAGGACATGGTCGCCGAGCCGGACGCCGACGCTCCGCTCGGACGCTCCGGCCCGGGAGAAGACGCCGTAGGGGAGGTTGTGCGGGCCGAAGGGATCGCCCTCGGGGACGTCGAAGGGGGGCATCGGGTGGTGCCTCGCTTTCGTGGTCGTGCGCGCTGTGTGATCCGTGTGATCTGGCTTGGCCGTGTGATCCGCGCGGTGCGTGTGTGGGTGTTTCACGTGTTCCGGGTGGTCGCGGCACAGGTTACGGGGGAGTGACCTGCTGTGGCAGTGCCCAGAGAGTTGCCGTGAGTCGCCGCGAGCTGTCCTGAGTCGCAGTGGCAGTACCCGAAGAGTTGCCCCGGCAGTGCCTAAAGAGTTCGCAATGTCCGAATAGGCCTTGTCGGACGCGGTAGTTCCGGCTTAGCGTCCTTTGGGGACACGGACGGGGTGGGTCCGGTCCGTAGGGGGGACACGTGGGGGGACCCGTGGCCGGGAGCGTCAGCGGAGTACCGGTCGACGCCGACCGGAACGTTCCGGGCCTGATCGTGAAGTTTGGTGACTATCCGCTGCACCACGGCGGTGTGGGCGCCATCCGAAGTCTGGGCCGCCTCGGCATACCGATGTATGCGATCACCGAGGACCGTTACACGCCTGCCGCGGCCTCGCGCTATCTGCGCCGTGCCTTCGTCTGGCCGACGACGGGGACGGAGGAGCCGGAGCGTCTCGTCGAGGGGCTGCTGCGGATCGGGGCCCGCATCGGGCGGCCGACGGTGCTCGTCCCGACGGACGAGGAGGCGGCCGTCCTGATCGCTGAGCACCAGGAGGAGCTGGGGGAGTGGTTCCTCTTCCCTCGGGTGGACGCCAAACTGCCCCGGCGCCTCGCCAGCAAGCAGGGCCTGCACGAACTCTGTGTGGAACACGGCATCCCCAGTCCGGCGGCGGCCTTTCCGCAGTCGTACGAGGAGATCGTGGCGTTCGCCGAGAGCGCCCGGTTTCCGATCGTCGCCAAGAACCGGGAGGCGTTCGTACGCCGCAGCCAGCCGGCGGTGAACGGGACGACGAGGATCGCGACCCGGGAGGGGCTTCTGGCACTCGCCCGGGACTGGGGTGATCAGCCTGGCGTGATCCTCCAGGAGTACCTGCCCAGGGAGGAGGCGGAGGACTGGATCGTGCACGCGTACTTCGACGCGGACTCGACGCCGCTCGCGATGTTCACGGGCGTGAAGGTCCGCTCCTGGCCGCCGCACGCGGGAATGACGGCGAACGCGTACGTCGTCGACAATCCGGAACTCGCGGACCTCGCCGCGCGTTTCATCAAACAGATCGGCTTCAGTGGCGTCATCGACCTCGACCTGCGCTTCGACCGGCGCGACGGGCAATACAAACTCCTCGACTTCAACCCCCGGATGGGCGCGCAGTTCCGGCTCTTCGAGAACGAGTCTGGGATCGACGTCGTCCGTGCCATGCATCTCGACCTGACCGGGCGCACCGTTCCCGAAGGTGAACAGCGGGCCGGTCACCGGTACATCGTGGAGAACATCGACCTGCCGGCCCTGCTCGCCTACCGGCGCAGCGGCTATACGACCCCGCACGCGCCGGCTCGCGCGAGCGGTACGGAGCTGGCCTGGCTGGCGGGTGACGACCTGCGGCCGTTCTTCACGATGCTCGCGCGCTTCGTGCGGCCGGGCGCGAGGCATCTGTATCAGCTGTGGCGGACCAACCGCCGTGGCAACAGCACCAGTACGACCACGAAGTGACGAAAGTACGTCCTGGGGAGGGACTTCGTGATTCATCCGGTAGCAGTCATCGGTGCCGGCCCGTTCGGCCTGTCCACCGCCGCCCATCTGCGGGCGCGCGGCATCCCGGTGCGCGTGTTCGGCGAGCCCATGGTGAGCTGGCGTGACCACATGCCCGAGGGGATGCTTCTCAAGTCGACTCCGGCCGCCTCCAGCCTCGACGCCCCGCAGCCCGGCCACACGATCGCCGACTACTGCGACGCGGCGGGGATCCGCCGGCTCGTCACGGACGAGGACATCATTCCGGTCGAGACGTTCATCGCGTACGGAGAGTGGTTCCAGCAGAAGCTGGTGCCCGAGCTGGAGCGGGTGCGGGTCGTGTCCGTCGACCGCCGGGGCGGCGAGGGCTTCGAACTCAAGCTGGACTCGGGGGAGTCGTTCACGGCGCGGGCGGTCGTCGTGGCCACGGGACTGTACGGACTCGCCCATCTGCCGCCCGAACTCGGCGGCGCCGCGGCGGACGGACCCACACCGACCGGTCCCGTCTCGCACAGCTCCCAGCACCACGACCTCACCCGGTTCTCCGGCAAGGAGCTGATCGTCGTCGGCGCGGGCCAGTCCGCGCTGGAGACGGCGGCGCTCGCGGCGGAGGCGGGCGCGCGGGTACGGGTGGTGTCCCGGGGACGAGGCAGGGTCGCCTTCGGCGCGCCGCCCTGGAAGCAGCCGAAGCTGCGCCCCGAGTCGCCCTTCGGACGCGCCTGGTCCCTGTGGGCGCTCAGCTACTACCCGCACCCCTACCGCTATCTGCCCGCCGAGACCCGGCACTACCTGGTCCGCCGAGTCCTCGGCCCGCTCGGCGCGTGGTGGCTGCGCGACCGCTTCGAGGGCAAGGTCGAGGTCAGCGAGGTCTCCGGGATCGTTCGCGCCGACGTCTCCGACGGGCGTCCGGTCCTCTCCGTGCAGACCTTGGGGGGCCGGACCGAGGAGGTTTCCGCCGACCATGTCATCGCGGCGACCGGCTATCGCGTCGACATCGCCGCGATGGACTTCCTGGGACACGAGCTGCGTACGGAGCTCGAGGTGAGCCGCGGCACTCCCAAGCTCGGTGCGGGGTACCGCTCCTCGGTGCCCGGGCTGTACTTCACGGGGTTGCCGGCGGCGGCTTCCTACGGGCCGGTGATGCGGTTCGTGTGCGGTACGGAGTTCGCTTCGCCGCGGCTGGCCAAGCACTTGGCGGGCGCGCACGGGTGAGGTGGCCGGGGTCCGTACGGCCGAGGGGGCGGTGGCTTGTGAGCCACGCCCCCGGGCCGGGTCCAACCGGCCGCGCCGGAACTCGTGTTGGGCTCAGGCAGCCACAGTCACCGCAGCCGCGTCATCCTCTGGAGTGACATTCCGGTCGGAGTCTTTTCGTACCGCCCGCTTCGGTGAGCGGGGGCGGAAGTGCACTCTGTACGCCCGGTACGCCCCGTACGGTGAACGGCGTTGCTGACGGGATACCGGACGTCGTCCGGTTCACGCCGGGCCGATGAGTCGTTCGATCCGTATTCTTCGGATCATGGCCGCTCCGACTGCATATTCACTTATCGCCACTGACCTGGACGGAACGCTGCTCCGCGGCGACGACACCCTTTCCGACCGGTCCCGGGCCGCGTTGGCGAGGGTGGCCGAGGCGGGCGCCCGGCACCTGGTCGTGACGGGGCGCCCGGCGCCGAGAGTTCGACCGCTGCTCGACGAACTCGGCGGCGCGGGGCTGGCGGTGTGCGGGCAGGGGGCGCAGTTGTACGACGCGGCTGCGGACCGCCTGCTGTGGTCGGTGACCCTGGACAGGGAACTCGCGGAGACCGCGCTCGGCAAGATCGAGGCGGAGGTCGGGCTGCTCTACGCCGCGGTGGACCAGGACGGCGTGGACGGGCTGACGCTCATCGAGCCGGGGTACGTGATGCCGCATCCGACGCTTCCGGCGGTACGGGTGCACCGCCGCGACGACCTGTGGACGGAGCCGATCAGCAAGGTGTTGCTCCGTCACCCGTCGCTGTCCGACGACGAGTTGGCCTCGGCGGCCCGGGGTGTGGTGGGCTCGCTGGCCACCGTCACCATGTCGGGGCCCGGGACCGTCGAACTCCAGCCATGCGGCGTGACCAAGGCGACCGGTCTGGCGCTCGCCGCCGCCCACCTCGGTCTCACTCCCGCCGCCACCATCGCCTTCGGTGACATGCCCAACGACATCCCCATGTTCGACTGGGCCGCCCGGGGGGTCGCCATGGCCAACGCCCATCCGGAGCTGAAGGCGGTGGCCGACGAAGTGACGCTGTCTAACGAGGACGACGGGATCGCGGTGGTACTGGAGCGGTTGTTCCCGTGCCGGACGGATCGGTTCCGGGAGTCCCGAGAGCCCCGGCAGCCGTCCGAGTCTCCTCGGCCCCGTCAGCCCCGGCCGTCGTACCAGCCCTACCGGCCCAGCCAGCCCCACCAGTCCTATCAGTAGGGCCCGTTGACGTTGTCGATCGAGCCGTACTTCGCCGCCGCGTAGTTGCAGGCCGCCGTGATGTTCGCGACCGGGTCGTAGGGGTTCATCGATGTGCCCGGCACGTGGTACGCCTTGAACGTCGGGTCGATGACCTGGAGGAGGCCCTTGGAGGGGATACCGGCCTTGGCGTTGGAGTCCCAGTTGTTGATGGCCAGGGGGTTCCCGGAGGACTCGCGCATGACGTTGCGGTGGATGCCGTTGTAGGTGCCGGGGATCTTGGCGCGGGCCATGATGTCCAGCGAGTGCTTGATCCATCCGTCGAGGTTGTTCGCGTACGTCTTCGCAGAGGCCTTGGTGGCGGTGGGCGCCGAGGCCTTCTTGGTGGGGGTTTGGACCGTTTTGGTGCCCACGGTCAGGGTGAGGCCCGGGCGGAGCGTCGACGGGTCGGGGCCTATGACCGCGCGGTTGGCGACGTACAGCTTCGCCGCGCCACCGCTCGTGGGGTACTTCTGCGCGATCTTGGCCAGGGTGTCGCCCGCGACCACCTTGTACGTGATGAGCTGGACGTCGGTGGTGGTGGCGGCGGTGGGAGCGGCGGCCTGTGCGCAGGTCGCGCCCATGATCGGGAGGACGAGCGTGACTCCGCCCAGTCCCGCGGCGAGGATGCCCCGCGTGAGGATGCTGTGGGTCTTGAAGCTGTGACGTTTGCCTCGTGCGGACATGGCGAATTCCTCTCCGGTGCCTGCGAGGTGAGCTGTCGGGTTCGGGCGGGAGCTGCCCGGCCGCACCGTGTGTGCGACTTCACCCCTAGCCGTTCCGGTGTCCGGATCGGCGGCTTACCTGGGTCCCCCGCTCCTGCCGTGCGTGTGTGGGTGGCTGGGATATTCCGGTCGGCGGCAGGATTGGGCGGTCCGTCCGGATCGACGTGAACGTATGCGAGAGCACATGTCCGGAACAAGCCCTGATTTCCCGGTGTAGATCGCTTTCACCTGCGAAATACATGGGAGAAAATGCCCGATTAATCCGGAACGTGACACTCAACTTGCCTTGTGCAAAGGGGGAGTCGTCAAGGGGGGATAAAGAGTTCACCCCGTATGGGCGTGACCCAACTCACGCGACCAAGCAGAAATAAACCGGCACTGGCGGCAAATCGGACATCAGGCTTCGAGTGTCCCGGCCGGTGAGGCCGCGGGCGGAGCCGGGCGCACCTCCCACGCGGACAGATGCGTGTCGGGGTCGTCGTCGGGGAGCCGGCCGGCGTTGGGCTTGAAGTAGATGCCGTAGGCCCGGTATTCGGGGAGTTCGTGGCACATCAGGTCCGGGTAGGGGCCGAACTCCTGCCCCGCGTAAGCCCTGTTGACCCTCGCCACCGAGTCGGCCCGGGGGATCCCGAAGCGCGTGACCATCTCGTCGGCCATCTCGCGGAAGTACGCGAGCATCCCCTCGTCCAGGGCCATCAGGAACTCACCGGTCCGCGCCGTGCTCCTCGGGGTTGCCCATGACGCCGCCGGGACTCCAGCCCGCCGTCCGGGGGATTCTCCTCTCCCACGTCCGATGGAAGACCACCTCGTTGCCGTCCTTGCGGATCAGCTCGTTCGAGGTGATGAACTCCCGGGCGCCGCAGCTGAGTTCGGAGCGTGCCTCGACCCGGGCCTCCCAGGGCAGCTCCGGGCGGTGCAGACGGATCGACCTCGTCGAGCGGGTGCGGGCGGAGAGCGGGTCCGACTCGTCGATGGTGTACGTGTCCAGGGCGTCCTCCGTGCATTCGAGGCCGTCCGGGTGGACACGGGTGCCGTCCTGGCGAGGGTCGACCTCCACACGCCACTCGCCCCTCGCCACGTCACGGGCGACCAGGCGTTCGGGGCGGGGTTCGTCAAGGGTGGCCGGGGACGTCACTCCCAGGGGGTTCGGACTGCTCCGGCTCCTCGAAGGTGATCCCCGGGTCCGACTCGCGCGCTCGCACCGGAAGTTTCGAGGGAACTGGCCGCCGGGTCCAGGATGAACCCCGCCGCCGAGCCAGACTGGGGCCAGATCCATGGCCAGTAGGCGGAGGAGAGGGAGAGCCGGATGCGGTGGCCGGGCGGGAACGCGTAGCCGATGGCCGGCACGTCGAAAACCACGTCCTCCGTAGAGCCCGGTTTCCAGGAGACCGCCTGGTCGGAGCCGTAGCGCGCTGGCAGGTTCAGAGCACCCCAGGTCACCAGCGTCGAGGAACCGTCGGCAGCGAAGTCGCACACCCGGGCGATCACCTGGCCCCGGGGGGAGTGCGACGTCAGACGGAGGCGGACCCTCGGGCGCCCCAGGATCCAGGTCTCCCCCGGGACCTCGAACTCGAAGCAGGCCGATCTCGCGTCCTCCTCCCGCTGGTTCGGCGGCAGGTCCGCGTCGTTCCCGACGGGACGGAAACGGCCCCCGTCCACGCCCGTGTGCTGAGGGGAGCGCACCGGCACCGGTGCGCCCGCAGCGCGTACGCGATCGGGGTCACGGAAGGTGAGGGCCAGGCGGTGTCGCCCACCCAGCGGCCGGGGAGGGACGGGTACGTCGTCGCCGGGGGGTGTGCGGCCATGACGTAGGAGCGCAGGAGGGGCTGCGCCATCACGTCACGGTTGTTCACGCCGGGGTTCGGATGGGCGGTCGTGTCTGGGTCCGGTTCGGCGGTCGTGCCGGGGTTCGGACGGGCGGTCGTGTCTGGGTCCGGTTCGGCGGTCGTGCCGGGGTTCGGATGGGCGGTCGTGCCGGAGTCCGGGTGGGCGGTCGTTTCGGCGTCCGGGTGGGCGGTTGCGCCGGGGCCCCGATCGGCGGTCCCGTCGGGGCCGGGATTGTTGATCGCACCGAGGTCGGGATCGCCGATCACGTAGAGGTCGGGATGACCGATCACGTCGGGCTCGGGCTCTGGGACGCTCGTATCGGTCGGCCTGAGCCAGTGGTCCCAACCACCTCGGCGTCTCCTGGAGGAAGCCGATCGCCGGGCCTGGCGGCAGGCCCCGGTCCGGGTACTGGTGGCACCAAGGGCTGATCAGGCCGCGCACGCGGTCGGAGGGAAGGCTCTCGACCAGCCGCAGCACCGTGTCGCGGTACGGGTCGTGCCAGCCGCCCACCGCGAGCACGGCGGCCCGGATCCCTCCGTATCCCCCGTCCTCGCGCACACCGGCGTGGCGCCAGTACGCGTCCCGGGTCGGGTGGGACAGCCACGTATGGATGAACGGCTCCACAGTCTCCAGGCGCTTCACCCACATGTCGCGCCACATCGCCTGGCCCACGTGTGCCGGATCCGGCGGACGGGCGACGTCGGCGAGCGCCGTGGCCGCCCGTGCGTCCGCCTCGACGGCGAGGACGGAACCTCCCATGCGGTGCCCGTCGTTGTCATAGGGATCGTCGGTCGAGCAGACCGTGACGATCGCCTTGAGCGGTTCGGGCGCGAGGGCCGCGATCCGGAGGGAGGTGAAGCCGCCCCGGGAGACGCCGAACATGCCTGCCGTGCCGCTGCACCAGGGCTGGTCCGCCAGCCAGTGGATCACTTCCACCCCGTCGGCCCGCTCGCCCTCGCCGTACGGGTCCGCCGGCACGCCCTCCGAATTGCCGTAACCGCGGGCACCACCCGGACGGAGGCGTAGCCGTGGCCTGCGTACCAGGGGTGGCGCTGCCAGTCGCGTGGCGCGGTCCGGTCGGTGAGCCGGTCCGGGAGATATTCGAGGAGCGCGGGGACGGGTGCGTCGGTCAGCGGACGCCACGCGCGCGCGTGCAAGCGGGTGCCGTCCGGGAGAGGGATCCACGGATCCTCGTGAGTCGTCTCGTGCGAGAAGGACGTACGGATGTGCATGCTCATCGCGGTGTCTGCGGTGTCTGCGGTGTCTGCGGTGTCCTCGGTGTCCTCGGTGTCTGCGGTGTCCTCGGCGTCCTCTGCGTCCTCAGTGCCCTGCGGTCGTCCCCGGTCCCCGGTCGTCTTCGGCGGTCGGCGGCCGGCTCTCAATCCGTCCGATCAGTCAATACGTCTGATATCCGGCTGAATCTACTGATCAAGAACATACCGTCCGTGATCCCGTACCGCCCGGGTGTGGGACTGTCTGCCGCTCGGGGGACATCGGATGGCGGAGGAGAGGGAAGTCGGGAGGAAGTCGGCAGTGGGGACGGTGGGCGCTCGTGGTGATCGAAACGTGACCGGATACGCTGACTTGAGTGATGGCAGCGACACATCGACAAACCGTGTCATCGACCGAATGATCGACCGAGTTCGCCATGTGATCGTCAGCAGACAGGAGAACCTCTCGTGACCGTCGTCGGGCCGTTCGGGCTGAGCGTGCGGGACCAGGCTCTCGAAGCCGATGTCCAGGCCGGATTGACGGCTGTGGAGGAGGGCTTGCTCGAAGTCACCAAGAGCGAGGTCCCCTTCATCACAGAGGCCGCGCAGCACCTGCTGCGCGCCGGCGGGAAGCGGTTCCGTCCGCTGCTCGTGATGCTCGCCGCGCAGTTCGGTGACCCCTATGCGCCGGGTGTCGTGCCCTCGGCCGTGGTCGTCGAACTGACCCATCTCGCCACCCTGTACCACGACGACGTGATGGACGAGGCCGACGCGCGGCGCGGCGTGCCCAGCGCGAACACCCGCTGGGGCAACTCGGTCGCCGTGCTCACCGGCGACTTCCTCTTCGCGCGCGCGTCGCACACCCTGGCCGACCTCGGGCCCGAGGCCGTCCGCATCCAGGCCGAGGCGGTCGAGCGGCTTGTCACCGGACAGATCCTGGAGACGGCGGGGCCCCGCGACGGGCGCGACCCGGTCGACCACTACCTCGACGTGCTCAGCGGCAAGACCGGCTCGCTGGTCGCCGTGGCGTGCCGGTTCGGCGCGATGATGTCGGGCGCCGACGAGACGGTCGTGGACGTGCTGACACAGTACGGGGAGCGGCTGGGCGTCGCCTTCCAGCTCGCGGACGACGTGCTGGACATCGCCTCCGACTCGCACGAGTCCGGGAAGACGCCGGGTACGGACCTGCGCGAGGGTATCGCCACGCTGCCGGTGCTGCGGCTGCGTGAGCGGGCGGAGCGGCTCGGTCTCGCCGAGGACATCGCGCTGTGCGAGCTGCTCGACTCCGACCTCACGGACGACGACCGGCACGCGGAGGCGCTGGCCCTGCTGCGGGCGCATCCCGCGCTGGAGCAGGCCCGCCGTGACACCGTGCGGTACGCGGAGGAGGCCCGGGCCGCGCTCGTTCCGCTCCCCGAGTGCGACGCGAAGGCCACGCTCGCGGAGCTGGTGGACGCGGTGGTGCACCGGGCCGGATAGACGCCCGGAGCGACCACTGGCGTATGCCCTTCGCGGTACCGGCCACACCCTCTTGCGTGTGACGCACGTCACATTGTTGGATTGAGTCCAGGGTAGGAATCGATCCGTACTCCCGTACAGAAGCTGACGCAGGGGGTGTCAGCTGCATTACGGGGAGAAAAAAGAATCATGGAATCGAACGCCACGTTCAATACCATGTCGGACATGCGTCGCAAGGGCCTGGTCCTGGCCGGTGTCGCGGTGGCAGCCGCGGCCGGTGTGGCCGCCGCCGTCATCCCGGCGGTCGCCGCCGGCGGCAGCCACCACAGTGACCACGGCGGCATGAGCCACTCGGCGCACGGCGACCGGACGATCGTCGCGCAGAGCGGAGTCGTCGGCGGCAGCGGCGGCACCATCCTCGCCACCAGCCTCCGTGGCGCCAACGAGGTGCCCGTCCAGGGTGGCCCCGCCGTCGGTGACAAGGACGGCGCGGCACTGGAGTTCATCAAGGTCAAGGGGGACAAGGTGTCCGTCGCCGTGACCTGGCGCGGCACCGGCGGGCCGACCATGCTCCACATCCACCAGGGCGCCAAGGGCACCAACGGCGGCGTCAAGATCGACTTCACCAAGCTGCTCGGCAGGATCAAGGGTCACCACGTGGTCGGCACCGTGAAGGTGAAGGACGCCGCGCTGCTGGAGCGGTTGAAGAACGACCCGGGTGCGTTCTACGCCAATCTGCACACCGCCGAGTTCCCGGGCGGAGCCGTCCGCGGCCAGCTCCACAAGGTCACCGGCTCCTTCGACTTCCGTGACGCCCTCGACAACTTCCAGGCGTCCGTGGTCAAGGGAAAGCAGATCTACGAGTGCAAGCCCGCCGAGGGAGGTGGCTACGCCTTCGCGCAGCGTGACGTCGCGGCGCTGCTCGGTGGCGACATCGTGCACACGTTCGTGAAGCCCAACTCCGGTACGCCGCAGTGGGTCGCGCCCGACCGCAGCGCGGTCACCGGAGCGGTGATCTCCAAGACTCCGAACGGCGACAAGAACATCGCCGAGCTGGACCTCAAGGCCACCCAGTCCGGCAAGCACCGCGGTCTGCTGGCCGACACGCAGGAGATCCTGCGGCTCAACACCGTGGGCGGGGTCGCCCCGGCCGGTTCCTGCTCGCCGGGCACGATCGTGGACGTCCCCTACCGGGCGGACTACGTGTTCGTGCAGCGCTGACGGACACGGGCTTCGTGCGGCACTGACGGACACGGGCCTGGTGCAGCGCTGACGGGTACCGAGGCGCAGTGAGGCTCATGCGGTGGTTTTCCCAACCTCTACGGGTCGGGGGAGCCACCGCCTCCTCACGTCATACCGCAGGACTACGTGGAGTTGAGTCCGGGGTCTGACGCTTCTCGTCGGCCGATTTGGTCAGATTGAGAACACCACTCCTCACCGGTTCGGGTGAGAATGGCGGCTACAGGGGTGGAGAAGTGAGGACGGTAGGCCGCCGCCGACGACGGAGGTAAGGCACACATGGCACCGTACGAATCCGACAGGACCGCCGGGGCGGAAGGGCTGCCCGACGAGGCCGACGACGTCCGCGCCGGCCGGCGCAAGGCGGCTCGTTACGTCGTTCCGGTCGCAGTGGTGGGGGTGGCGGCCGCGACCATCGGGCTCGTCCCGGCGCTCGCCGACTCCGGCGACCCCAGCCTGCCGAAGATCACCGCAGAGCAGCTCATCGAGAAGATCGCCAAATCGGACGTCCAGCAGCTGTCCGGCACGGTCAAGGTCAGCACCGATCTCGGACTGCCCAGCCTGGGCGGCCTGGAGAGCGGCATGCTGTCCGGCGCCACCAAGGGATCCGGCGGCTCCTCCGCCGACCCGCAGTCCAAGCTCATGGAGCTGGCCTCCGGCACGCACACGGTGCGCGTCGCGGCCGACGGCCCGGACAAGGCCAAGGTCTCCGTCCTGGAAAACGCCGCCGAGTACAGCGTCATCCACAACGGCAGCGACGTATGGGCGTACGACAGCAAGTCGAACGAGGTGTACCACTCGACGGCCCCCGCAGCCGAAAAAGGCCGGGAGAAGGCGCCGAAGGACGTCCCGACGACGCCCAAGGAGCTCGCTGACGAGGCCCTGAAGTCGGTCGACGACACGACCTCCGTGACGGTCGACGGCACGGCGCAGGTCGCGGGCCGTGACGCCTACAAGCTGCTCATCAAGCCGAAGCAGTCCGGCTCCACGGTCGGCGCGATCACCGTCGCGGTGGACGCGAAGACCGGGGTGCCGCTGAAGTTCACGCTGGTCCCGAAGAGCGGCGGCGCGGCCGTAGTGGACGCCGGCTTCACCCAGGTCGCCTTCGCCAAGCCGGCCGCCTCGACCTTCGACTTCACCCCGCCGAAGGGTGCGAAGGTCACCGAGGGCAAGGACTCCAAGGACTCCAAGGCCCCGGAGTCCGCTCCGACCCGCGGTGACCTCGGCAAGGGGCTCGACGGTCTGAAGACCATCGGCAAGGGCTGGAGCACCATCGCGGAGTTCGACACGGGCGGCCAGGGCATGCCCTCCGGCTCGTCGTCCGAGGGCGGCAACGTCTCCGGGTTCCTGAACTCCCTCGGCGATCACGTCAAGGGCAAGTTCGGCTCGGGCACGGTCTTCTCGACCCGCCTGGTCAACGCGCTGATCACGGACGACGGCAAGGTGTACGCCGGTGCGGTCACCAAGGACGCGCTGGTGAAGGCGGCCAACGCGGCCCACTGAGCACCGCAGGGACGGAACCGACGGACGGAACCGACCAGGGCACGGACGAAGCTGAAACGAGGGAGCCCATGGAGGAGCGGTCCGCCGAGGGTACGGACCCGCCTGTGGCGGGCACCGCCACCGCGTCCGCCGAGGGCACGGTGATCGCCACCCGCGCGCTCACCAAGCGCTTCCGCGGCGGACAGCTCGCCGTGGACGGCCTCGATCTGACCGTCCCGGCGGGCAGCGTCTTCGGCTTCCTCGGACCCAACGGCTCGGGCAAGACCACCACCATCCGCATGCTGATGGGCCTGATCGGGCCGACCTCGGGTACGGCGCGTGTGCTGGGGCAGCCCATGCCCCGCGCCACCCGCGCCGTGCTCCCGCACGTGGGCGCCCTCATCGAGGGCCCCGCGCTGTACGGCTTCCTCTCCGGCCGTGACAACCTCCTCCGGTACGACGCCGCCGACCCGACCGCCGACCCGCACACCCGGCGTACCCGCGTCGCGGCCGCCCTCGACCGGGTCGGACTCACCGCGGCCGCGGGCAAGAAGGCGAAGGCGTACTCGCTCGGCATGAAGCAGCGGCTCGGGCTCGCGGCCGCGCTGCTCCAGCCCCGCCGCCTGCTCGTCCTGGACGAGCCGACCAACGGCCTCGACCCGCAGGGCATGCGCGAGATCCGTTCCCTCGTGCGGGAGCTGGCCTCGGACGGCACGACCGTCTTCCTCTCCTCACACCTGCTCGACGAGATCGAGCAGGTGTGCACGCACGCCGCCGTGATGGCACAGGGGCGGCTGATCACCCAGGGCCCGGTGGCGGAGCTCGCGGCGGGGGCACGCGGGCGGCTCGTCGTGACCACCCCGGACCCCGGGGACGCGGCGCGCGTACTGAAGGAACAGGGAATCGCGGATCTCGTCGTGACGGAGACGGGCGTGACCGCCGAACCTCCGGACCGCGAACTCGCCGAACTGAACGCCGCGTTGGTCACGGCGGGCGTCCGCGTCCGTGGCTTCGGCGTCGAACGGGCCTCACTGGAGGACGCGTTCGTGGCGCTGACGGGGGAGGGGTTCGATGTCGCGGGCTGAGACCGAGGGCGAGGCTGAGGTCGAGGCCGAGGCCATACGCGTCCAGGACACGGCGGTACGGAAACCGAGCCCCCTGTGGACCTTCGGACTCTTCCGCAGCGAGCTCCTCACCACCTTCCGGCGCTGGCGGACCATCGCGCTGCTCACCGTGCTCGCGGCCGTGCCGATCCTCATCGGTATCGCGATCAAGATCGAGACCCGCGACGGCTCGACGGGGGGCGGTGGTGGCGGCGAAGGACCGGCGTTCATCTCGCAGATCACCAACAACGGCCTTTTCCTGGTGTTCACGGCGCTCGCCGCGACCCTCCCCTTCTTCCTGCCGATGGCCATCGGCGTCATCGCGGGCGACGCGATCGCGGGCGAGGCGAACGCGGGGACGCTGCGCTACCTGCTGGTCGCGCCCGCCGGCCGCACCCGCCTGCTGCTCACCAAGTACGCGACCACCATGACGTTCTGCCTGGTCGCGACCTTGGTGGTGGCGCTCTCGGCGCTCGCGGTCGGCGCGCTGCTCTTTCCCCTGGGCGAGCTGACGACGATCTCCGGGACCCGGATCAGCTTCACCGAGGGGCTCGGGCGGGCGTTCCTCATCGCACTGGTCGTCGCCGCGTCACTGATCGGCGTCGCGGCCCTCGGCCTGTTCGTCTCGACGCTGACCAACAGCGGCATCGCGGCGATGGCGACGACGGTCGGCCTTCTCATCACCATTCAGATCCTGGATCAGATCCCCCAGCTCCACGCCCTCCAGCCGTACTTCTTCTCCCACTACTGGCTGTCCTTCGCCGACCTCATGCGCGACCCGGTGTACTGGGACGACCTGGTCCGCAATCTCGGACTCCAGGGCCTGTACGCGGCGGTGTTCGGCTCGGCGGCGTGGGCGCGGTTCACGGCGAAGGACATCACCGCGTAGCCGCTGGCGCGGCTGCCACGCCCTGGGTTTCGCGCCTCTCGCGCCTGTCGTCGGTGTCGTGCGTCTCGTAGGGGTAGCGGGCGAGCGGTGCCTCCCGTGCGAAGAACGTCTTCGCGCGCGCCAGCGCGGCCGTGTCCTTCAGTACGTCACCGGGCTTGCTGCCGTTGCCGAGCAGGACCCCGCCGAAACGCATGGCCAGGTAAGCGGCCGAGTGGTCGAGAGTGCCGATCAGCGGGTCGGCGACCTCTTCCTCCTCGTGCGCCAGCGCGGTGACGCCCCAGAGGGTGCGACCCGCCATCCTGGCCCTGAAGTCGACGCCGGGGGTACGCAGCCACCCCGACCAGTAGTCCAGGTAGCGCTTGGTGAGGCCGGACACCGAGTACCAGTACAGCGGCGAGGCGATCACGATGTCGGTGGCCGCCAGGGTCGCGTCGAGCAGCAGTGCCGGGTTGCTCCCGGCGGCCGGGTGTACGTGGTCGCCGTCGCGCCGCAGGTCCACGAAGTCGGGCAGCGGGTGCTCGGCGAGGCTCAGCCAGCGCTGCTCGACATCCGCGGGCAACTGTTCGGCGGCCAGGCGGGCCAGCAGCTCGGTGTTGCCGTCGGGGCGGCTGCTGCCCAGCAGGAACAGGAAATGACGGCTCATGGGTCCCCCAGGGTGCGCGTGCGACGGGTCGTGGAACACCACGACACAACTACATGCGTGCACAATATATGCATGCGCATGCGACGTCCATGCTGCGATACGGGGATGGGGGATGCCTGCCGCCTGCCACCTGCTGCTGGCTGCCCGCCGCAGGCCGCCGGGGGTCTTGTCGGGGGTCAGAGCAGACGCGCGGCGCCCGTCAGGCGGGCCAGCGCGGCCGTTTCGCGGGGCGGCGGCGAGGCGAGGTCACCGATGCGCCACGCCGGGATCCACGGCACCTGATGCACGTCGATCATCGAATCGATCACCTTGACGCGCTGGGCGAGTGGGCGGGGCAGCCGTCCGGGTGCGTCCGCGACCAGCACCACGGCGTCGAGGTCGAGCCCCGGGGGCGCCTCGCCCCGGCGGAAGGTGTCCAGGGTGTGCGAGACGGCGTCCAGTCCCGTCGCGTGCGTACGTCCGACGAGGAGCACCGACCCCGGTTCTCCCTGGTCGGGCCGGGGCCAGTTCCGCCCGGCGTCATGGCCGCCGAAGACCGCGGCGAGTGTGGTGGTGCCGGCCCCGCCGTGCGTCGCGACCCAGGCGAACCGTCGTGGGCCGACGGCGAGGTGGCCCGGTTCGCCCCCGGCGGGTTCGGGCCACCGAGTGGGTTCCACCGTGTCGGCGACCGGCCCGCGGAGCCAGATTTCGGGCCCCTCCGTCCCCTGCCGCGTGCTGCCCTGCATCACCTGACCACTCTCCTCGGCCGTCCGTTGTCGGTCATCGGCCGTCACCGACCGTCATCCTTTTTTGTCGGCCACTCTTACGAGCCTGTGACGTCGTAGTGACGCATGCAGCGGTGGTGAGCCGAGAGACTTGACTGTATGTACCCGACCGGATCTTGAGGCAAGGTCGACGCATGGAAGTACGACCCGAGTGAGGGAATCGATGTCTCGACTCAGCCGCGAACAGAAGCGGGAATCCAAGCGGCAGCGCTCGGCGGTCGGCCCCGGTGCCGGCCCGCTGGAGGTGTGGGTCCCCGTGCCTGCGGGGGAAAGCGGGGGCGCCGCCACGGTCGGCGGTGTGCCGGTCGTCGTCGTGCCCGGCGAGACCGTCCAGGCCGCCGTCCTGAACCACCTCCACGGACTCGCCCTCGCCGTCGGTCACTCCGTCCTCGCCACCGTCCACGACGAACGGATCGGCTTCGTCGTACCGCTGGAGGTGTACGGGGACGGGTCGAGCCGGTACGCGGGCGAGCCGGTACGGGTGGGGCCGCCGGCCGAGGTGCCCGGGGTACAGGAATCCCTTCCCGCGATGCCCGCGGCTCCCCCCGCGCCGCCGCCGGTACCTCCGGTTCCGCCGCGGGACAGCGCGACACACGTGGTGCGGGCCGTGGAGGAGCCGCAGCCCGCGCCGCGGCCGATGCCGGTGTCGGAGCCTCAGCCCCTGCCCGGGGCCGCGGCGACGCATGTGCTGCGGGCGCTGCCGGAGCCGACGCGGGATGCCACGCCCGGCGTCGCGGTGGCTCCGACGGGCGAGTTCGGGCCGCCGCCCGTGGGGCTGACTCCTGAGCGTCCGGTCCCCGCGATGGAGGCCATGTCCCTCATGGACCCCGAGCCGGAGCCGGAACCGAAGCCCACTCCCGCGCGCGGCTTCGACGCCGTCGCCGAGTCGGTGCTGGCACCGGTTCAGGAGACGGAGGGCGCGGCGTTCCTCGTGGAGCCCGTGGCGCGGATCAACGAGGCCGTGAAGACGGGCCGGATCGAAGAGGCCACGGGGATGGCGGAGCGGGTCGGCGCGGACGCGGCGCGGTCACTGGGCCCCGAGCACCCGGAGGTGCTGCGGCTGCGTGAGCTGACCTCGTACATCGCCTACTTGGCCGGTGACCCGCTCCGGGCGTTCCACCTCTCCCTCGACCTCGCCCGGGTCCGCAGGCGGCACCAGGACCCCGACGCCGCGTACGGCAACGTACAGAGCGCCGCCGCGGCCTGGCGCGCCGTCCGCGACCCCGTGCAGGGGCTGAACCTGGGGCAGGACCTGATCACGCTGTGGACCGAACTCGTGGCCGACGGCGGCCCCGCGGCCGACGACCTCGAACAGCTCGACTCGGCCCGCACCCGCATGACCCGCCTCGCGGACCGGGCCCGGGTCCGGTCCCTGGCGGACAACCCGTACACGCCCTAGGAGGGCTGGGAGACGGGGCCCCGCAGGAAGGCTCCAGGCAGCCCCCACGGAGCCCTCACGGAGCCCCCAGGCAGCTCCCACGGAGTCCTAGGAGCCTAGGAGGACAGCGTCCACACGGCGTGCGCCAGCGCGTCCGCGTTCCGGTTCAGCGCCGTGTCGTCGATGTTGGACGCCGTGTCGCAGGAGGCGTGGTAGCAGCGGTCGAAGGCCTGGCCGGAGGTGCCGCCCCACTTGGCGGCCTGGGCGGCCGTCTTGATGTAGTCGGCGCCGCTGAAGAGGCCGCCGACCGGTATGCCCACGTTCTTGAAGGGGGAATGGTCCGAGCGGCCGTCGCCCTCGGTCTCGGGCTCCGTGGCGATGCCGACGCCCGCGAAGTAGTCCTTGAAGGTCTTCTCGATCGTGGGGTCGTCGTCGTAGACGAAGTAGCCGGGGTTCGGCGAGCCGATCATGTCGAAGTTCAGATAGTCGCTGATCTTCGCCCGGTTCGCGGAGGACAGGCTGTTCACGTAGTACTTCGAGCCGACCATCCCCAGCTCCTCCGCGCCCCACCAGGCGAAGCGCAGGTGCTTGGTGGGCTGGTACTGGGCCCGGGAGACGGCGAGCGCGGTCTCCAGGATCGCGGCGGAGCCGGATCCGTTGTCGTTGATGCCGGGCCCCGCGGTCACGCTGTCGAGGTGGGAGCCCGCCATGACGACCTGGTTGGTGTCGCCGCCGGGCCAGTCGGCGATCAGGTTGTACCCGGTGCGGCCGGAGGACGTGAACTGCTGGAGGGTCGTGGTGAATCCGGCCGCGTCCAGCTTCGCCTTCACGTAGTCGATGGAGGCCTTGTAACCGGTGCGGCCGTGTGCGCGGTTGCCGCCGTTGGCGGTGGCGATGGACTGCAGTTGTGCGAGATGGGCCTTGACGTTGGCCACGGGGATGTCGGGTGCGGCGGCCGCGGCGGTGGGGGCGGGCGCCGCGCCGGTTATCGCGCCGGTGGTGAGGAGCGTGACGGCCGCGACGACGACAGCGCCGGTGGCACGCCCGGGAACGGAGAGCTTCATGTGGGGGGCTCCGGATTCCTTGTGGGAAAGAGGTGCCTGATGGTGTTTCTGAGGCTGACGTTCCGTCAAGAGCGCAATCCGGTCAGGGTGGTTCGCATAGCGGACCCGGGCCGCCGGGTCGAGCGATGCTCACTGCACGCAGAACTCGTTCCCCTCCGGGTCGGCCATCACCACCCACTCGCCGGCCGGTTCCTTCACGTGCCGCAGCACGTCCGCGCCCAGCCCCTCCAGCCGGGCGACCTCGTCCGCGCGTCGGCCCTCGCCCGGGTGCAGGTCGAGATGGAGCCGGTTCTTGACGGTCTTCGGTTCAGAGACGCGCTGGAAGAGCAGGCGCCGCCCGAGCCCGATGCCGCGCTCCTTGTCGTACGGGTCGTCCGGATGCCGTACGGCGATCAGATCCCGGAAGGCCGGGCGGCCGTGGAAGTCGACGGCGGCCTCGGCCGGCAGGGCACCGAGGCCCAGCAGTCGTTCGACGAGCGCGCTGTTGTCCTCGACCTCGTAACCGAGGGCGGCGGCCCAGAAGTCGGCTTGGGCGTGCGGGTCGGTGGCGTCGATGACCAGCTTCCAGTGCACGGGCGTAGGCGTCATGCAGCCACTCATAGTGGTTGCGTGACCGAGCGTGCAACGGATTCGCGCAGGTGCCCCTCGAACACCGGATCCCAGACCCCGGATCCCGGATCCCGGATCCCGGACCCCAGACCCCGGACCCCAGACCCCGGACCCCAGACCCCGGCCCCCGGCCCCCGGACCCCCCGAGGTTTCCAGACGCGCGGGGGTAGGGACGGCCGGGGCGAAACTCTACGACTTGGCGTCCACGGCGGCGGCACTCCGCACGCCGGCAACGGCACCCCCGACGGCCCCGGCCTTGAGTGCCCGAGCCGCCCGCCGCGCGGTCCGCAGCGCGTCGAAGGTGAGCAGCGACAGCGCGAGCCAGACCAGCGCGAACCCGGCCCACCGCTCCGGCGGCATGGCCTCGTGGAAGTAGAGGATGCCGAGCAGGAACTGGAACACCGGGGCGAGGTACTGCAACAGCCCCAGTGTGGACAACGGCACCCGTATCGCGGCCGCGCCGAAACAGACCAGCGGAAGCGCGGTCACCACGCCCGTCGCCGCGAGCAACGTCGCATGCCCCGCACCCTGTGTGCCGAAGGTCGCGCCCCCGCTCGAACCCAGCCACAGCAGATAGGCGAGCGCGGGCAGGAACTGGATCGCCGTCTCGGCGGCGAGCGACTCGATCCCGCCGAGGTTGACCTTCTTCTTCACCAGCCCGTACGTGGCGAAGGAGAAGGCGAGGGTGAGGGAGATCCACGGTGGCCGGCCGTACCCGATGGTGAGGACGAGCACCGCGGAGAAGCCGACACCGACCGCCGCCCACTGCACGGGGCGCAGCCGTTCCTTCAGCAGCAGGACGCCCATGGCGATGGTGACGAGCGGGTTGATGAAGTAGCCGAGGGACGCCTCGACGACGTGCTCGCTGTTCACGGCCCAGATGTAGACGCCCCAGTTGATCGTGATCACGGCCGCCGCGACGCTGATCAGCGCCAGCTTGCGCGGCTGTCGCAGCAACTCGCCGAGCCAGGCCCAGCGCCGCATCACCAGCAGGGTGACGCCGACCACGGCGAGGGACCACACCATCCGGTGGGCGAGGATCTCCAGGGCCCCGGCCGGCTTCAACAGCGGCCAGAAGAGGGGAACGAGCCCCCACATGCCGTACGCGGCGAACCCGTTCAAGAGCCCGATGCGCTGCTCGGCCTTGGATGTCCGGGGCCGTGTCGGGCCGACTGGGCCACTGGAACTCATGGAGCCGGTCGCACCCATCGAATTCTTCGCCTGCTGCACGGCCACCGGCCCTCCCTCTCGCACGGCTGCTCCCGCGCAGCCTCCAAGAAGGTAGCGCCGGGCACCCCCGACTGTCATGCCCGTATCGCTATACGGTCATGACAGTCGGGGGTGCGGGTGGCGACGGTGCCGGGGCCCGAGGGGGAGTCAGCCCTTCAGCGCCGCCGCGATCGACTCGGCGACCGGCGTGGTCGGGCGGCCGGTCAGCCGGGACAGGTCACCGCTGGTGCCCGCGAGCTCGCCCTTCTCGATGGACGCGTCGACGCCCGCCAGGATCGCGGCGAGGGGGCCGGGCAGTCCGGCGCCGGTCAGGATGCCGGTGAGCGCCTCGACGGAGACGGCGTTGTAGGCGATCTCCTTGCCGGACTGCTCGGCCACCAGGGCGGCGTACTCGGCGAAGCTCCACGCGGTGTCGCCGCTCAGCTCGTACGTCTTGTTCTCGTGGCCCTCGCCGGTCAGTACGGCCACGGCGGCGGCCGCGTAGTCGGCGCGGGCGGCGGAGGCGACCTTGCCGTCGCCGGCGGCCTGGGTGACGGCCCCGTACTCGAGAACCGGGGCGAGGTTCTCGGTGTAGTTCTCGTTGTACCAGCCGTTGCGCAGCAGGGCGTAGGGCACACCCGACTCCAGGATCGCCTTCTCGGTGCCCTTGTGGTCGTCGGCGAGGGCGGCGGTGAGGGTGCCCGGGGCGCTGGTGTACGCGAAGAGTGCGACCCCGGCGGCCTTGGCGGCGTCCAGGACGACCTGGTGCTGGGCCACGCGGCCCTTGTCGAACTCGTTGCCGGAGATGAGCAGCACCTTGTCACCGGCGGTGAAGAGGGTCCCGAAGGTCTCGGGCTCGTTGTAGTTGGCGACCGCGATCTTCACACCGCGGGCCGCGAAGCCGGCGGCCTTCGCCGCGTCGCGGACGACGGCGGTGATCTGGCCGGCCGGAACCTTCTCCAGTAGCCCCTCGATGACGTGGCGGCCGAGGTGTCCGGTGGCTCCGGTGACGACGATGCTCATGACTTAGCTCCTTGTGGGGTGGGTCTGCCACTAACCCTAGGAGGTGCGCTAACTCTGCGAAAGTACCCACTTTGAAGTAAGGTACTGGCATGGGAGTAAGTGCAAAAGCGCCCGCGGCCGTCTCCAGGTACGACACCGGCGAGGCGATGTGCCCGTACCGCCTCGTCCTGGAGCACGTCACCAGCCGCTGGGGCGTGCTCGTGCTGATCGAGCTCCTCGACCGCCCCTACCGCTTCAGTGAGCTGCGCCGGGCGATCGGCCGGGTCAGCGAGAAGATGCTCACCCAGACTCTCCAGACCCTGGAGCGCGACGGTCTGGTCCACCGTGACGCGAAGCCCGTGATCCCGCCCCGTGTCGACTACTCGCTCACGGAACTGGGCCGCGAGGCCGCAGAGCAGGTGCGCGCGCTGGCCGTCTGGACCAAGGACCGGATGGACGACGTCGAGAAGTCCCGCCACGCGTACGACGAGGCCCGGGCGTCAGCCACCCGGGCCCCTGGAACTTCTTGAACGTCGCGAAGAACGTCGCGAAGAACGTCTCGAAGAACGTCTCGAAGAACGTCTCGAAGAACGTCTCGAACGGTTGGCTCGCTCAGCCGACGACCGTCCAGGTGTCCCCGCCCGCGAGGAGCGTCGCCAGGTCGCCCTTGCCGTTCTGTTCGATGGCCGTGTCGAGCTGCTCGGCCATCTGAGTGTCGTAGACCGGCCGCTCCACGGAGCGCAGAACGCCGATCGGGGTGTGATGCAGGGTGTCCGGGTCGGCCAGCCGGGAGAGCGCGAAGGCCGTGGTCGGGGACGCGGAGTGGGCGTCGTGGACCAGGATCTGTGCCTCGTTCTCCGGGGTGACGGCGACGACCTTCAGGTCACCGGTCAGCTGATCCCGTACGACACCCTTGGCGCGGTCCGCGCCGAAGCGGATCTGCTGCCCGTGTTCGAGGCGGATCACCGCCTCTTCGGCCTGCTGCTTGTCCTTGAGGACCTCGAAAGCACCGTCGTTGAAGATGTTGCAGTTCTGGTAGATCTCCACCAGCGCCGTGCCCGGGTGGGCGGCGGCCTGCCGCAGTACGTCGGTGAGGTGCTTGCGGTCGGAGTCCACGGTCCGGGCCACGAAGGACGCCTCCGCGCCGATGGCCAGGGACACCGGGTTGAAAGGCGCGTCCAGCGAGCCCATCGGCGTCGACTTGGTGATCTTGCCGACCTCGGAGGTCGGCGAGTACTGCCCCTTGGTGAGGCCGTAGATCCGGTTGTTGAACAGCAGGATCTTCAGGTTCACGTTGCGGCGCAGCGCGTGGATCAGATGGTTGCCGCCGATGGAGAGGGCGTCCCCGTCACCGGTCACCACCCACACGCTCAGGTCCCGCCTGCTGGAGGCGAGCCCCGTCGCGATGGCGGGCGCGCGGCCGTGGATGGAGTGCATGCCGTACGTATTCATGTAGTACGGGAAGCGGGACGAGCAGCCGATGCCCGACACGAAGACGATGTTCTCCTTGGCGAGGCCGAGCTCGGGCATGAAGCCCTGCACGGCGGCCAGGACCGCGTAGTCACCGCAACCGGGGCACCAGCGCACTTCCTGATCGGACTTGAAGTCCTTCATGGACTGCCTGGCCTCGGCCTTGGGCACCAGAGTGAGCGCCTCGATCGTGTCCGCGCTTCCTGTGGTCGTCTCAGCCATCGATGGCCTCCTTGAGCGCCGTGGCGAGCTGTTCGGCCTTGAACGGCATGCCGTTGACCTGGTTGTAGGAGTGCGCGTCGACCAGGTACTTCGCCCGGACGAGCGTGGCGAGCTGGCCGAGGTTCATCTCGGGGATCACCACCTTCTCGTAACGCCTCAGCACCGCGCCGAGATTCCGGGGGAACGGGTTGAGGTGGCGCAGATGGGCCTGCGCGATGTTCTCCCCGGCCGCCCGCAGCCGCCGTACCGCCGCGGTGATGGGTCCGTACGTCGAACCCCAGCCCAGAACCAGGGTGTCGGCCTCGCCGGACAGGTCGTCGACCTCGATGTCCGGGACGTCGATGCCGTCGATCTTCGCCTGGCGGGTGCGGACCATGAAGTCGTGGTTGGCGGGGTCGTAGGAGATGTTGCCCGTGCCGTCCTGCTTCTCGATGCCGCCGATGCGGTGCTCGAGCCCCGGTGTGCCCGGGATCGCCCAGGGGCGGGCCAGGGTCCCCGGGTCGCGCTTGTACGGCCAGAACACCTCGGTGCCGTCGTCCAGGGTGTGGTTCGGACCTTGTGCGAACTGCACCCGCAGGTCCGGGAGTTCGTCGACCTCAGGGATCCGCCACGGCTCGGAGCCGTTGGCCAGGTAGCCGTCGGAGAGGAGGAGGACGGGGGTGCGGTAGATGAGGGCGATCCGGGCCGCCTCCAGGGCGGCGTCGAAGCAGTCGGCCGGTGTGCACGGGGCGACCACCGGGACCGGGGCCTCTCCGTTGCGCCCGTACATCGCCTGGAGCAGGTCCGCCTGCTCCGTCTTCGTCGGCAGACCCGTGGAGGGCCCGCCGCGCTGGATGTCGATGACCAGGAGCGGCAGTTCGAGGGAGACCGCGAGCCCGATGGTCTCCGATTTCAGTGCCACGCCCGGCCCGGAGGTGGTGGTGACGGCGAGGGAGCCGCCGAAGGCCGCGCCCAGGGCGGCGCCGATGCCCGCGATCTCGTCCTCGGCCTGGAAGGTGCGCACGCCGAAGTTCTTGTGCCGGCTCAGCTCGTGCAGGATGTCGGAGGCCGGGGTGATCGGGTAGGAGCCCAGGTAGAGGGGCAGGTCCGCCTGTTTGGAGGCGGCGATCAGGCCGTACGACAGGGCCAGGTTCCCGGAGATGTTGCGGTAGGTGCCGGTCGGGAAGGTCTTGGCGGCCGGGGCGACCTCGTAGGAGACCGCGAAGTCCTCGGTCGTCTCGCCGAAGTTCCAGCCCGCCCGGAACGCGGCGATGTTGGCGGCGGCGATCTCGGGCTTCTTCGCGAACTTGGTCCGCAGGAACTTCTCGGTGCCCTCGGTGGGCCGGTGGTACATCCAGGACAGCAGGCCCAGCGCGAACATGTTCTTGCTGCGCTCGGCCTCCTTGCGGGACAGCTCGAACTCCTTGAGCGCCTCGACCGTCATCGTCGTCAGCGGGACCGGATGGACGGCGTACGCGTCCAGCGAACCGTCCTCCAGCGGGCTGGCCGCGTAACCGACCTTCGCCATCGCCCGCTTAGTGAACTCGTCCGTGTTGACGATGATCTCCGCGCCGCGCGGCACATCACCGATGTTCGCCTTGAGTGCCGCCGGATTCATGGCCACCAGCACATTCGGCGCGTCACCGGGCGTGAGGATGTCATGGTCCGCGAAATGCAGCTGAAATGAAGAAACGCCCGGCAGTGTGCCTGCGGGCGCTCGGATTTCGGCGGGGAAGTTCGGCAGCGTCGAAAGATCGTTGCCGAAGGACGCCGTCTCGGAGGTGAAGCGGTCGCCGGTGAGTTGCATTCCATCACCGGAGTCACCCGCGAACCGGATGATCACCCGGTCGAGCCGGCGTGTCTCTTTTGCCCCCGCCGGTTTGCGCTGTTCTCCTACGACGGCTTCGTCGGCCTGCTCCGCTGGGCTACTGACCTGGCTGGTCACTTAACTGGACCTCCTTCGAGGCGGCTGTCTGGGAACGGCCTTCCCGCAGGCCTTCCCAGGACCAACCCTACGTCTGTAAGGGTCGCCTTCCCTCGGCCGTTCGCATGATGGACACCATTTTGAGACGGATCGACGCCCTGACTTGTCATGACTTACTCGCCCCCGACGCTCCTCTGGAAGACGCTTCTACCTCATCCTTCGGTTCTCGTGCCGGTCTCGCGCCGCTCTGGTGCCGTGTCGGGCGCACCCTGTCCTTCGAGTGTCCTTCGAGGGCGATTCCGCTCGGCTGACCCAGTGTCAGCCCCTCAGGAGTTCAGATAGGTGAGGACTGCGAGAACACGCCGGTGATCGCCGTCGCTCGGGGAAAGTCCGAGTTTCAGGAAGATATTGCTGACGTGCTTCTCGACCGCCCCGTCACTCACCACGAGCTGCCGCGCGATCGCCGAGTTGGTGCGTCCCTCGGCCATAAGTCCTAGGACCTCCCGCTCCCGCGGGGTGAGCCCGGCCAGTACGTCCTGCTTACGACTGCGCCCGAGCAGCTGCGCGACCACTTCCGGGTCCAGCGCGGTACCCCCCTGGGCCACCCGCACCACCGCGTCCACGAACTCGCGCACCTCCGCGACGCGGTCCTTGAGCAGGTAGCCGACGCCACGGGTCGAACCGGCCAGCAGTTCGGTGGCGTAGCGCTCCTCCACGTACTGCGACAGCACCAGCACCCCCACCCCGGGGTGCTGCTTGCGCAGCTGTACGGCCGCCTTCACACCCTCGTCGGTGTGCGTCGGCGGCATCCGTACGTCCGCGACCACGACGTCCGGCAGCGAGTCCTGGGCCGCCAGGTCGGTGATCGTCTTGATCAGCGCGTCGCCGTCTCCGACACCGGCCACTACGTCGTGCCCGCGGTCGGTCAACAACCGGGTCAGGCCCTCCCTGAGCAGCACTGAATCCTCGGCGATGACCACCCGCACCCTGTCCTCCACGATTCTCGGCCCCCCACACCATTCCCCGACCCACGCCGGCAGCGTCCCCGCTCATACGTCAGTCCACAGCATCCCAGCATTCGGATCACCCTGCGCCAAGGACAAGGGGAATCAACGGGAATCAAGGGGAATCAGGGGGAAGAGGAAGGGGGGAATACGGGGGGCGCACTTTTGGCTCCGGGTGGTTTTTTTTGGGGGGGGCGAGGGGCGAGGGGCGAGGGGCGGGGATTTCGGGCTGGTGGGGGAGTGAGGAGCAGGGGGCGTGGCCCGTTGAGGGGAGGAGGCCTTGGCGGGGCGGGCGGGGCGGAGCCCCTGGGGGCGTGCCGCCTCGTAAGGGCTCTTGGTGGGGTGCAGAGGCAGGGCCCAGCTGTGGGGCTCGGGGAGCCCGCGAGGGGGGGTGGGCTCGGGCGGGCCCGCGAGGGGGGGTGGGCTCGGGCGGGCCCGCGAGCAGCCGGGGCGGAGCCCCCTGGGGGCCGGAGGTGACGTCCGTGGTGGGGTGCAGGGCGGAGCCGCGCGGGGTTCGGGGCCGTGCCCCGGTGGGGTGTGCGGGTGGCGGAGCCGCGGGTGGGGTGGAACCCCGGGGATGGGACGGGTAGGGGCGGCGGGGGCGAGAAACACCCCGCCCAGCGCCCCCGCTCACCCCCGCCAGGGCAATTCCGCAGTAATCCGAGTGGGCCCACCCACAGGAGAGTCCACCACCAGAACCCCGTCCACCGCATCGAGCCGCTCCGCCAGCCCCGCAAGCCCGGACCCACCGGAAACATCGGCCCCACCCACACCATCGTCGACAACCTGAAGCATCAACCGGTTCTCGACCCGCCACACATCGACCATGGCCCGCGTCGCCCGCGCATGCTTACTGATGTTCTGCAGCAGCTCTGAGACGGTGAAGTACGCGATCCCCTCGATCGCCGGCGCCGGCCGAGCGGGAAGATCCACGTCCACCTGCACCGGCACGGTGCACCGCGAGGCCACGGAAGACAGCGCCGCATCCAGCCCACGATCGGTCAGCACGGCCGGATGAATCCCACGCGCCAGATCCCGCAGCTCCTGCAACGCCGTCTTCACCTCACCGTGAGCCTCGTCCACCATCCGCGCCGCCGCCCGCGGATCCTCGGTGAGCTTCTCCTTGGCCAGACCGAGCCCCATCGCGAGGTTGACGAGCCGCGCCTGCGCCCCGTCGTGCAGATCCCGCTCGATGCGCCGCAGGTCCGCCGCTGCCGTGTCGACCACGACCCCCCGGTCCGACTCCAGCTCGACCACCCGGCTCGCCAGCCGCGACGGCCCGAGCAGCCCCGCCACCATCACCCGGTCCACCGTGGTCAGCGCCCGCACGATCCACGGCGTGGCCATCGTGATCAGCAGCCCCAGCAGCGCGGTGACGGTGATCTCGAAGGGGTTGTCCAGGTAGATGCGGTGTGTGTCGTCACCGTAGAGCTGGAGGCCGCCCTGCCCGCCGTACACGGGGAAGAGCCAGAACCACAGCGGATACGTCAGCATCGCCCAGCCGTACACCCAGAAACTCAGGGTCACCACGAACGAGAACACCGACCACGGGAACTGCACCACCGAGTACAGCAGATGCCGCCACGCCGAACCGTTCTTGAGGATCGCCCCCATCCACGCCATCGCCCCGTGCTTGCGCACCCGCAGGGGCTCCGGCGCGGCCACCTCGATCCCGAGCAACCCGCGCACCCGCGCCCGCTCCAGCGCGCCGAACCCGAGGACGCCGGCGAGGGCCGCGGCGAGCACCGGGATCCCCAGGAAGGTGACCAGCAGCCCCATGCCGAGCGAGAACATCGTGACGGCGAAGGTGAACATGAGGATGCCGACCGGCAGGCCCGACATCACATAGCCGAACTCGCGCCAGCTGCGCGCCTCGATCGGCGCCCGCAGCGGTGCCGGGAGACGGTGCCGCCGCTCCTCGGCACCCGCCCCGTGGAATCCGGGCCCGCTCGGGTACCCGTACCCCTGTCCGTACTCCGTCGCCATCGGTGTCGTCCGTTCTACTCGTCCTGCTCGTCGGCTCGTACTCCCACCCTGATGTCCCCGGCTCTTCCCGACCATGGAGCGGGTCGGCGTCTTGGGACGGGGGTTTTCCCTACCCCGGAGCCCGACGCCACCCGGAGCCCGACGCCCCTACGCAGAACGCAGGGGCCGCGCCCGCCGAGGCCCGTCCACCGGTCCCGCCCGTCCCACTCGCCCCGTCAGCCCCGACCGTCCCCCCGGTCCCGCCAAGGCAGCTCCGCCGTGATGGTGGTCGGGCCGCCGGGCGGTGAGTCGACGACGAACAGCCCGTCCACCGCGCCCAGCCGGTCCGCGAGCCCCGCCATCCCCGTACCGCCGTCGAGGGCGGCCCCGCCGCGCCCGTCGTCCTGGACCTGTATGAGCAGCCGCTCGTCCGACCGCCACACGTCGACGGACGCGGAGCGCGCCCCGCTGTGCTTGCTGACGTTCTGCAACAGCTCGGACACGGTGAAGTAGGCGATGCCCTCGATGGCGGCGGCCGGTCTCGTCGGGAGGTCGGCCGTCACCTTCACCGGCACGGTGCAGCGCGAGGCGACCGACGACAGCGCCGCGTCGAGGCCCCGGTCGGTGAGGACCGCGGGATGGATGCCGCGGGCCAGATCGCGCAGCTCCTGCAGCGCCAGCTTCACCTCGCCGTGCGCCTCGTCGACCATGGCCGCGACGGTCTCGTCGGCCTGGCCCTCGAGGAGCTTCTCCTTGGCCAGACCGAGCCCCATCGCGAGGTTGACGAGCCGCGCCTGCGCCCCGTCGTGCAGATCCCGCTCGATGCGCCGCAGGTCCGCCGCTGCCGTGTCGACCACGACCCCCCGGTCCGACTCCAGCTCGGCGATGCGCCGCTCCAACTCGTCCGAGGGAGACAGCAGCCCGCGCACCATGGCCCGGTCCACGTTCGTCAGCCCCCGCGCGAGGAACGGCAGCACCGGCCACAGTAGGAACAACGACGTCAGCGTGACCGTGAAGGTGACGATGCCCCACGGCAGCCGGATGAAGTCGTACAGCACCGTCCGCCAGGCCACCGGGTCCCGCAGGCTCGACCACAACCAGGGAAAGAAGCCCGTCCCGCGCACCGGCATCGGGCTCGGCTCGTCGATCCGCACGCCGAGCAGCTTGCGCGCCCGTGCCCGCTCCATCCGGCCCAGCAGCCGTGTGCCCCGCAGCCCGCCCGCGAGCAGCGGCAGCCCGATCGCCGTCACGGCCAGCCCCGCGCCCGTGGAGATGAGCGTCACGACGTACACGAAGCCGAAGACCGAGACCGGCAGATTGGCGAGGAGGTGCGCGATCTCCTTCCAGGTCTGCCGGCCGAGGGCGAAGCGTGGGGGAGGCAGCCGCTCACTGTCGGCCGAATCGTCTGGCATGTCTGATGCATCTGGTAGACCCGGTATGTCCGAGACTTGCGGCGTGTCCGACGGGTCCGAGGGTTGCGGCGTGTCCGACGGGCCGAGGGGGCCGACAGGGATGATGCGTTCGGTCATATTCGCTAGCCTGCCCGGCGGCGAGCCGCGGCGCCATGAGGTCGACCGCCACGATCCACTGGGGAAAACCCCACCCCTTGAGGTGAAAGCGAACGCCGCCGCGCGGTGTACCTGGATGTGCTCGCGAGGTGAAATGGGTAGTGACCGCGAGGTGCGGACGGGAACCCGGTGACACGTGAGCCGGGCGAGTGTGGGAACCCGGCGACGGGCAAGGCGGACGAGTCCCTGACATGTCCCCGATAGCCAATGCGTGACGGGCTGCTTACCGTCTCTTTAGCAGGCCCTAGACTCCCGTCCGTACAGATCGTCGAACGGGGCGCATCACAGCGTGCGCGACGGGGCGCGCGCCGGGCGCAACGAGGTCAGGGAGTGAGGGGCTGACGTGCCGGAACCGACCGTTGTCACGGCAACCGGGGCCGTCGTCGCGGCGGGCTACTTCCAGTCGTACTCGGTCGTCGGACTGCTCGTCGTCGTCGGCGTGCTCTTCGTCGCCGTCGCCTTCGGGGCGGGCCGTCTGCTGCGGCCGGTGGTCCCGACCCCCGAGAAACTCCTGACGTACGAGTGCGGCGTCGACCCCGTCGGCGAGGGCTGGGCCCACACCCAGGTCCGCTACTACGTCTACGCCTTCCTCTACGTCATCTTCGCCGTCGACTCGATCTTCCTCTTCCCCTGGGCGACCGTCTTCGCCGCGCCGGGCTACGGCGCGGCCACCCTCGTGGAGATGTTCATCTTCCTCGGCTTCCTGGCCGTGGGCCTGCTGTACGCATACAAGAAGGGCGTCCTGACATGGACGTGACCCCCTCGGACGTGACCCCCTCGACGACCTCCGAGCAGGCGTCGCTGCCCGAGCCCGTGCTGCTTCCCGAGCCGGTGCTGCTTCCCGAGCCGAAGCGGCTCGGCGTGCTCTCCCGGCTGGCTCCGGAGCCGATGAAGGTGGTTCTGAACTGGGGCCGCCGCTACTCGCTCTGGGTCTTCAACTTCGGCCTCGCCTGCTGCGCGATCGAGTTCATCGCCGCATCGATGGCCCGGCACGACTTCATCCGGCTCGGCGTGATCCCGTTCGCACCGGGTCCGCGCCAGGCCGACCTGATGGTCGTCTCCGGCACGGTCACGGACAAGATGGCCCCCGCCGTCAAGCGCCTCTACGAGCAGATGCCCGAGCCGAAGTACGTCATCTCCTTCGGCGCGTGCAGCAACTGCGGCGGCCCCTACTGGGACTCCTACTCCGTCACCAAGGGCGTCGACCAGATCATCCCGGTGGACGTCTACGTCCCCGGGTGCCCGCCCCGCCCCGAGGCGCTGCTCCAGGGCATCCTCAAGCTTCAGGAGAAGATCGCCCGGGAGTCGCTGGGGGAGCGCTACAGCTCCTCGCCGCGTCCGTCGGCCGCCGCCCTCCAGAGCGACCTGGTGCGTCCGCCCGCCGTGGGGGAGGACCGATGACCGTCGGCTGGCTCCCCGCCCCCGTCGAGGAACTCTTCGGCCCGGAGGCCACGGCCGAGGAGTCGTACGAGGTCCTGACGGTCGACGTACCGCCGACTGCCTGGCTCCCCGCCCTGGAGACCGCGCGCGACTCGCTGGGCTGCACCTACTTCGACTGGTTGAGCGCCGTCGACGAACCCGGCACGGGCTTCCGCGTCGCCGCGCACGTGGTGGCCCTGTCTCCCGTGCGCCGCCTCCTCGTCCGTACGACCGTCCCGCACTCGACACCCGTCCTGGCGACGGCGGTTTCCGTGTACGCCGGCGCCGGCTGGCACGAGCGCGAGACCCACGAGATGTTCGGCGTCACCTTCGAGGGCCACCCGGGCCTGGCCCCCCTTCTTCTCCCCGAGGGCTTCGAAGGCCACCCCCTCCGCAAGGACTTCGTCCTCGCCGCCCGCGTGGCCAAGGCCTGGCCCGGGGCGAAGGAGCCGGGGGAGTCCGATCACGGTGGCCCCAAGCGCCGCCAGATGCTTCCGCCCGGCGTCCCCGACCCCAACGAATGGGGTCCCCTGAAGGGCCAGCTCCCTCCGGCCCCCGCCCGCCCGGCGCGCGGAGCGGCCCGCGCCGCCGGCGACCGCCCGGTGCGGCGGGCCCGCACGGCGGGCGAGGGCTCGGCAAGCCAGGCCACCACCGGCGGCGGCACGGGGACCGATCCCGCCGCTGGTGCCACCACGGCAACTACTACTGCCGCTGCCGGTGCGCAGGCCCCGACACCTCCTCGCCGGGCGCGCAGCGCGAGCCAGGGCTCGGCGACGCAAAGGACACAGGCCACCGAGCCGCCCGCTGCCGCCGCACCAGCAAGGCCCGCGGCGCCGCGCAGCTCCGATGCCCCTTGGCACCACGCCCGCCCTGCGTTCGACGAGCAGGAGCAGGAACCGAAGCAGGAGCAGGGGCAGGAACCGAAGCAGGAGCAGGAGCAGGAGCAGGAGCAGGAGCAGGAGCAGGAGCAGGAGCAGGAGCAGGAACCGAAGCACGAGCTGGAGTCGAAGCAGGAGCAGGAATCCAGTTCGGACTCGGAGCCGGGGGCCACCCCGGAGCCCGCAGCCGCCCCGAGTCCCGACCCCGAGGGCACCGCGAAACCCCCGGCGTCCGCCGATTCGGACTCCGACTCGGACCCTGGCTCCACCCCCACCCCCGAAGACCCCACCCCCGAAAACCTCACCCCAGACGACCCCACCCCCAGAAACCCAACCGGAGGCACGCAGTGAACGACGCTCTCGACGTCGCCGTACGCCTCCTCGTCGTCTTCGTGGTGTTCCTGACGTTCCCCCTGATCGTCGGTCAGACCGAGCACAAGGTGATGGCCCACATGCAGGGCCGCCTCGGCCCGATGTACGCCGGCGGCTTCCATGGCTGGGCCCAACTCGTCGCGGACGGCGTGAAGTTCGCCCAGAAGGAAGACATCGTCCCCGCGGGTGCGGACCGCCGTATCTTCCAGCTCGCCCCGGCCGTCGCCCTCCTCCCGTACCTTCTCGTCCTTCTCGCCATCCCGATCGGCCCGGGCGAGGGCGCCGTCGGCCAGGTCGTCGACGCGGGCATCTTCTTCGTTCTCGCCGTGATGGGCGTGGGTGTCCTCGGCTCGCTCATGGCGGGCTGGGCCTCGGCCAACAAGTTCTCCCTCCTCGGCGGCCTGCGCACCGCCGCCCAGCTCCTCGCGTACGAACTCCCGATGCTGCTGACCGCCGCCTCCGTCGCGATGGCGGCCGGCACGGTCTCCCTGCCCGGCATCGTCGCCGCCTTCGAGTGGTGGTGGGTGCCCTGGCAGATCGTCGGCGCGGTCGTCTTCTTCGTGGCGGGCCTCGCCGAACTCCAGCGCCCGCCCTTCGACATGCCCGTCGCCGACTCGGAGATCATCTTCGGCGCGTACACCGAGTACACCGGCCTGCGCTTCGCGCTCTTCCTCCTCGCCGAGTACGCCGGGATCGTCGTCCTGTGCGGTCTGACCACCGTCCTCTTCCTGGGCGGCTGGCACGGTCCGTGGGGTGCCGACGGCCTCGGCTGGGTCTGGACCCTCCTGAAGACGGCCCTCCTCGCCTTCGTCGTGATCTGGCTGCGCGTCACCTACCCCCGCCTGCGCGAGGACCAGCTCCAGAAACTCTCCTGGACCCTCCTCGTCCCCCTCTCTCTCGCCCAGATCGCCCTCACCGGCATCGTCAAGGTGGTGATCTCGTAACCATGGCCGAGCCTCTCCCGCCCACCCGTCCCCGCATTCCTGGCTCCGGACTCGCCAAGGGCCTGGCCGTCACCCTCCGCACGATGACGAAGAAGACCGTCACCGCGCAGTACCCGGACGCCCAGCCCGAACTCCCGCCCCGCTCCCGCGGCGTCATCGGCCTGTTCGAGGAGAACTGCACGGTCTGCATGCTGTGCGCCCGCGAGTGCCCGGACTGGTGCATCTACATCGACTCCCACAAGGAGACGGTCCCGCCGGCCGCCCCCGGTGGCCGCGAGCGCAGCCGCAACGTCCTCGACCGCTTCGCGATCGACTTCTCCCTGTGCATGTACTGCGGTATCTGCATCGAGGTCTGTCCTTTCGACGCGCTGTTCTGGTCCCCGGAGTTCGAGTACGCGGAGACCGACATCCACGAACTCACCCACGAGCGCGACAAGCTCCGCGAGTGGATGTGGACGGTTCCGGCCCCGCCCGCCCTCGACCCCGGCGCCGAGGAACCGAAGGAACTGGCCGCCGCCCGCAAAACAGCCGACAAGTTCGCCGCCGAGGCAGCCACGGCAGCCGAGGCAGCCGAACTCGCGGCGCAGACAGCCGACCAGGCTGTCCAGCCCGAACCCCCGGCCACGGACACGCCTACGACCACAGGCACGACCGCGGACCCGACCACACGCACGACCCCGGGCCCGACCGCGGGCACGCCCGAGCCCTCCAAGCCCTCCAAGCCCTCCAAGCCCTCCAAGCCCTCCAAGCCCTCCAAGCCCTCCGACCCGCAGGACGGTGCGTCGTGAGCCTCGCAGCAGCCACGGCCGCCGCGGCGCGGGCCACGACCACCGCCGCCGAAAGCCATGGCTTCCTCTCCCCGACGGGCGTCGAGATCGCCTTCCTCCTCGTCGGCCTGGTCACCTTCGGCGCGGCGATCGTCACCGTCACCACCAAGCAGCTGGTACACGCCGCCCTGTGGCTGGTGATGGCGCTCGGCGGCCTCGCCGTCGAGTACCTCCTGCTCACGGCCGAGTTCATCGCCTGGGTGCAGGTCCTCATCTACGTCGGTTCCGTCGTCGTCCTCCTTCTGTTCGGTCTGATGCTCACCAAGGCGCCGATCGGCCGCTCCCCGGACGCCGACTCCGGCAACCGCTGGGCCGCCCTCACCGTGGCCGTCGCCGCGGCCACCGCCCTTGTCTGGGTGGTCGTGGACGCCTTCCGCACCACCTGGGTCGACCTGAAGGGCCCCGCCGCCGGCTCCACCGAGGTCACCGGAGCGAGCCTCTTCCAGAACTGGGTCCTCCCCTTCGAGGCCCTCTCCGTCCTCCTCCTCGCCGCCCTCGTCGGCGCGATCGTCCTCTCCCGCAAGGCGAAGGCGGACGCGACCACCACTGCGGACGCGACCACCCCCGCGGGCACCGCCTCCCCCGCGGGTGCCCAGAGCCGCCGGAGCGAGAGGGAAGGGACCCGCTGATGCACCTCGCCTATCCCGCCGTGCTCTCCGCCCTCCTCTTCTGCACGGGCCTGTACGGCGTCCTCGCGCGCCGCAACGCGATCCTGGTCCTGATGTCCGTCGAGCTCATGCTCAACGCCGTCAACCTGAACCTCGTCGCCTTCGACGTCTGGCTCTCCAGGACCGCCCGCGACACGCTCCACTCCGGCCAGGCCCTGACCCTGTTCACCATCGCCATCGCGGCCGCCGAGATCGGCATCGGCCTGGCGATCGTCCTCGCCGTCTACCGGGGCCGCGGCACCTCGGACATCGACAAGCTCCGCGACACCGCCGAGGGCCCCGCCCCGGACGGCTCCCACGGCGACGGCACCGAAGAAGCCCCCGTCACGGGAGACGAGAAGGCTGAGGCCACCGCGTGACCACGACCACCCTCGCCGTCCTCGTCCCCCTCCTTCCGTTCCTGGGCGCCGCGGCCGGACTCCTCCTCGGCCGCACGGCCCCCGGCTACGTCCGCCCCCTCGCGGTACTCCCGTCCCTCACCTCGCTCGTCCTCGCCGTACTGGTCGCCGTGCGCCAGGGCGGCGGCCAGGCCATCAACGCGGCCACCGAACTGACGCCCACCGGCTCGGTCCCGATCGAACTCTCCCTGCACATCGACGGCTTCGCCGCTCTCGTCGCCGTACTCGTCGGCGTCGTCGCCTCCTGCGTGCAGATCTACTCGACGGGCTACCTGCGCAACGACCCGCGCTACCCCTCGTACGCCGCTCTCGTCTCCCTCTTCACCTCCGCGATGCTGCTCGTCGTCTACTCCGGCGACCTGATCGTGCTCCTGGTCGGCTGGGAGGTCATGGGCATCTGCTCGTACTTCCTGGTCGGCCACTACTGGGAGACCCCCGAGGCCCGTGCCGCCTCGATCAAGGCCTTCCTGGTCACCAAACTCGGCGACGTCCCCTTCCTCATCGGTCTGTTCGCCCTCGGCACCGACGCCGGGTCCTTCCGCATCACCACGGTCCTCGGCACCGTCGCGAGCGGCGGACTGCACCATCCGACGCTGGTCGCCCTGCTGCTCCTCGCCGGCGTGGCGGGCAAGTCGGCGCTGTTCCCGCTGCACACCTGGCTGCCCGACGCGATGGCGGGCCCGACACCCGTCTCCGCCCTGATCCACGCCGCGACGATGGTCGCCGCCGGTATCTACTTCGTAGCCCGGCTCCTCCCCGTCTTCCAGGCCTCCTCGGCCGCGATGGTGGTCCTCGCCGTCATGGCCGCCGTCACGATGGCGGGCTCGGCACTCGCCGCACTCGCCCAGGACGACATCAAGCGTGTGCTCGCATACTCGACGATCGGCCAGCTCGGCTACATGGCCGGCGCCCTCGCCGTCGGCGACCGCGGTGCCGCCGTCTTCCACCTCCTGTCCCACGGCGCCTTCAAGGCGCTGCTGTTCCTCGCCGCCGGCCTGATCATCCACGCCTCCGGCACCAACTCGCTGGCCGTCATGTCCCGCATGACTGGCCTGCGATCCCGCGTCCCCGACGCCTACTGGACGATGACCGTGGCGCTGCTCGCGCTCGCCGCGATCCCGCCGTTCAGCGGCTTCTTCTCCAAGGAGGCCGTCCTCGGCGCGGCCGAGCACGTCGCCACCGGTCACACCGAGCACGCCCCCGGCTCCGCGGGCTGGATCGTCCTCATCGCCGGTCTGGTCACCGCCGTACTCACCGCCGCGTACGCGACCCGGCTGTGGCTGCTGACCTTCCACGGCCGGGGCGTCGAGGCCCCCGACCACGGCAAGGAACCACGCAGCATGACGGTCGTGCTCTGGGTGCTCGCCGTCCCGTCCCTCGCCTTCGGGCTCGCGTACGGCGCGCTGCCCGGCTGGTTCGACGGCCGCGACCTGACACCGGTCCTCACCACCTCCGTCCTCGGCACGGGGCTCGCCCTGGTCGGCGGGATCGTCACCTACGGCGCCTGGCGGCATGCCACCGCGCTGGCTCCCCGCGTACCGATGGGCGCGGTCGTGGCCCACCCCGACGCCGAGCCCGCGCGGGTCGAGGCGGAGGCGATCGCCAGCCACGCACCCGCGTTCGGAGACATGGCCTACGCCCCCGATCCGGCGGACCCCGGACGGCTGCTGCTCGGCCCGCTGCACCGGCACGCGGCCGTCGGCTTCCACCTCGACGCCGTGTACCACGTGCTGTTCGTCCGCCCCGTCCAGGCCGGAGCCACACTCGTCCGGTTCCTCGACCGTGAGGTCGTCGACACCTACGTACGCGGTGCCGCCGCCCTACCCCGCCTGCTCGGTGCCGCCGTACGGCGCGCGCAGACCGGCAATGTGCAGACCTATGTGAGCGCGCTGCTCGCCGGCACCGTCGTCCTGGTGGTCGCCGCCCTCCTCGTCGCCACGGGAGCGTGAGCAGGCGTGATCGATATCAGTGAATCCGTGATGCAGATTCTTCTCGCGTTGATCGTCGTAGGGCCGCTCATCGGGGCCGCCGCCGCTCTCCTGCCCGCGCCGCCCGGAATGAAGGGAAAGTCGCCGGACCAGGCCGTGCTGCGGCACGGTGTGATCGTCACCGGCGTGGTGCTCATCGCCGCGATCGTCCTCGCGCTCGGCTTCGACCATGACCACCCGTCGAAGATGCAGGCCACGACGGACATCAGCTGGATCCCCGCACTCGACGTGCGGATCCACCTCGGCATCGACGGCATTTCCCTCCCCCTTCTGGTCCTGACCGCGCTGCTGACCTTCCTCTGCGCGCTCTACAGCTACTTCAAGATGCCCGCGGGGCCGACCCCGAAGGCCTTCGTCGCACTGCTGCTCGTCCTCGAGGCCGGCACCCTCGCGACCTTCGCCGTCCTCGATCTGCTGCTGTTCTTCCTCGCGTTCGAGACGGTGCTCATCCCGATGTACTTCCTCATCGCCCGGTGGGGCGGTGCGCAGCGCCAGGCCGCGGCCTGGAAGTTCATCCTCTTCACGCTGCTCGGTTCGGTCGTCATGCTGCTGGGCCTGCTCCTGATCGGAATCAAGGCGGGCACATTCGACATGGTGGCACTCGCCACTGACAACGGCCGGTCGCTGACCACATCCGTGCAGGTCATCGCCGTTTTGGCGATCGGAATCGGGCTCGCGGTCAAGACGCCGATGTGGCCGCTGCACAGCTGGCTGCCGGACGCCCACACCGCCGCGCCCACCGTCGGCTCGGTCCTGCTGGCCGGTGTACTGCTGAAGATGGGTACGTACGGTTTCGTCCGGATTCTGCTGCCGATCGCGCCGGACGGCATGCACACCTTCGCCCCCTACCTCGCCGCCTTCGCCGTGGTCGGGATCATCTACGGATCCCTGGCCTGCCTGGCCCTCGCGAAACAGGGCGCGAAGGGCGATCTCAAGCGGCTCATCGCGTACTCGTCCGTCGGCCACATGGGATTCGTCCTGCTCGGCATCGCGACGATGACCCCGACCGGCGTGAACGGCGCGCTGTTCGCCAACATCGCCCACGGCCTCATCACCGGACTTCTCTTCTTCCTCGTCGGGGCGCTGAAGGACCGCACGGGCACCACCGACCTCGACACCCTCGCCGAGGAGACCGGTGCCGCCCTCTACGGCAAGGCTCCACGTCTCGGCGGCCTCCTCGCCTTCGCCGCCGTCGCCTCGCTCGGGCTCCCGGGCCTCGCCGGATTCTGGGGCGAGATGCTGGCACTGTTCGGCGCGTTCAAACCCGCCGCCGACCTCAGCCGCCCCGCGTATCTGACGTTCATGGCGATCGCCGCCTTCGGCACGCTGCTCACGGCCGCGTACATGCTCGTCGTCGTACGCCGTGTGTGCATGGGCGAGACCCCGCGGCAGGAGGCGCCGAAGCTCGCCGACGTCCAGAGCTACGAGTTCGCGGCCTGGACGCCGCTCGTCGCCCTCACCGTCGTCGCCGGTCTGTGGCCCAAGGCCCTCCTCGGCCTGACCGACCCGGCCGTACAGCAGCTCCTCGCAGGAGGCACCCGATGAGCTCCCTGGTCCAGTCCGTCGACTGGCTCGCGATCGCGCCGCCCACCCTCACCGCGGTCGTCGGACTTGTCGTGCTCGTCGCCGACCTGTTCATCGGAGAGGACAAGAAGGCGGTACTCGGCTGGGTGTCGGTGGCGGGGCTCGCCGCGTCCGCGCTCATGCTGCTGCCCCTCCTGGACGGCGACCGCGCCACCTTCTGTCTGACGGGCGAGGCGCACGCCTGTAGCTACACGGCGGACCGCTTCACCCTCGTCATCCAGTTCCTGGTCCTCGGCGGCGCGCTCCTGGCAGCACTGCTGTCGGTCACGGCCCTGAAGGACGCCAACAAGGAACTCCCCGAAGGGGAGTTCTGGTTCCTGCTGCTCTCCTCGGCCGCGGGCGCCGCCCTGCTGCCTGCCTCCCGCGACCTCGCGACGCTCATCGTCGCCCTCGAAGTCGCCTCACTGCCCGCCTTCGCACTCGTCGGCATCAAACGCGGCGACAAGAAGTCCTCCGAGGCGGCCCTGAAGTTCTTCCTGTCCTCCGTCACCGCGACCGCCGTGAGCCTCATGGGCGTCAGCTTCGTCTACGCGACGACCGGCACCCTCTACCTCACCCAGATCGCGGACAAGATCCAGCACGTCGACGGACAGTTCCACACCCTCGCCCAGACGGGCGTCGTCCTCACCCTCGTCGGCTTCGCCTTCAAGACGGCCGCCGTGCCCTTCCACTTCTGGGTGCCCGACACCTACGTGGGGGCGCCTTTGCCGATCGCCGCCTACTTGTCGGTCGTCGGCAAAGCGGTCGGCTTCTCCGGTTTGATCCTCGTCACCGTCGTCGCCCTCCCTTCGTACGCGGACGTCTGGGGCCCAGCACTCGCCGCGCTGGCCGCCCTCACCATGACCGTCGGCAACGTCGGCGCCCTGCGCCAGCAGGCCACGCGCGCGTACAGCGCGGTCCGCCTGCTCGCCTGGTCCTCCGTCGGCCAGGCCGGCTACCTCCTGGTCCCGATCGCGTCCGCCGGCTACTCCAAGGACGCCGGCAAGGCCGTAGGCTCCACCGTCGCGTACGCCCTGATGTACGCGGCCGTGAACCTCGGCGCCTTCGCCGTGGCCGCCCTCGTCGCCCGTACAAGCCCCCTGAACCGCATCAGCGACTACCGGGGCCTGTACGCGTCGCGCCCCCTCTCGGCCCTCCTCCTCGGCTTCTTCCTGCTGTGCCTCGCGGGGCTGCCGCCGGGCATCATCGGCCTCTTCGCGAAGGTCACCGTCTTCTCGACGGCCGTCGACGCCGGGCTCGGCTGGCTGGCCGTGATCATGGCCGTCAACGTCGTGATCGCGCTCTTCTACTACCTCCAGTGGACGACGCTGCTCTTCCGTGCCCCCGAGGGCGAGCCCGAGAAACACCGCGTCCCGGCCCCACTGACCGCCGCGATCGCCCTGACGGCAGTCCTGGGCATCGCCCTCTCCGGAGCACCCCAGCTGGTCCTGCGCTTCTCGGCCACCGGCCTGTTCTGACACCGTCACCCGCACGGCCTACGCGCGCCACCGCCCGCACAAGGGAACTAGTGCTCCCCGCCTGGCGTTGACCAGTACGGGAGGGTCCACTGAAGAGTGGACGCAAGGCTTCAGCAAGCAAAGGGTTCCCCTGCCGCACCACTTGGAGGGCGTACCGTGCACCGCCGGCACAACGGGCTCAGGACCGCCGTACTCCTCGGGGGACTGTCCGCACTCATCATCGTCATCGGCAGCTTCTTCGGGCGTACCGGCCTCGTCGTCGCGCTGTTCATCGCGATCGGGACGAACGCGTACGCGTACTGGAACAGCGACAAACTGGCTCTACGCGCGATGCGCGCACGCCCGGTGAGCGAATTCGAGGCCCCGGCCCTGTACCGCATCGTCCGGGAGCTCTCGACCCAGGCCCGCCAGCCCATGCCGCGCCTGTACATCTCACCGACGGAAGCGCCGAACGCGTTCGCGACGGGACGCAACCCCCGCAACGCGGCGGTGTGCTGCACCGAAGGCATCCTGCGCATCCTGGACGAACGCGAGCTGCGCGGCGTCATCGGCCACGAGCTCAGCCATGTCTACAACCGCGACATCCTGATCTCGTCGGTCGCGGGCGCCCTCGCCTCCGTGATCATGTTCCTGGTGAATTTCGCCTGGCTGATCCCAGTTGGCCGTTCGAACGACGACGAGGGTCCCGGCATCCTCGGCATGCTGCTGATCATGATCCTGGGTCCGCTCGCCGCGTCCCTCATCCAGCTGGCCATCAGCCGCTCCAGGGAGTACGAGGCGGACGCGTCCGGCGCCCAGCTCACCGGCGACCCCCTCGCCCTCGCCAGTGCCCTGCGCAAGCTCGACGCGGGCACCAAACAACTGCCGCTGCCCCCCGAGCCGCGCATCGAGACCGCGAGCCACATGATGATCGCCAATCCCTTCCGCCCGGGCCAGGGAATGTCGAAGATGTTCTCCACGCACCCGCCGATGGCGGAGCGCATCGCCCGGCTCGAGCAGATGGCAGGTCGCCAGCAATGAAGACAATCCTGAACGTCATTTGGCTCGTCCTGAGCGGCTTTTGGCTGTTCCTCGGCTACTTGGCCGCCGGCTTGCTGTTGTGCATCACCATTATCGGCATCCCGTTTGGCATCGCGGCCTTCCGTATCGGCGTCTACGCCCTGTGGCCCTTCGGCTATACGACGGTGGAGCGCCGCGACGCGGGCGCGCCCTCCTGCATCGGCAACGTCCTGTGGCTGGTCCTCGCGGGCTGGTGGCTCGCCCTCGCCCACATCGTGACCGGCATCCTCCTGTGCATCACGATCATCGGCATCCCGTTCGGCATCGCCAACTTCAAGCTCATCCCGGTCTCGTTGCTCCCGCTGGGCCGCGAAATCGTCCGCACGGACGAGCCGTTCGCCACGCGCTGACGGGGCGGCGCGGGGGTGCAGAATCCGAAGTACGCCGTGGCGGCGTACAGCAACAGGGGCGTCGGCGAGTCGATATGGGCCTTGTGCAAGGACGCCACTGACGAGCTCTACGCCGATCCGCTCCCTCCGCCGCGCGTCCGGTACGAACTCCTCGGCTGCGCACCCCGGGGCGAGCTGGCCGGGGCCATGGAGCGGGCCCGCACCACGGGCTCCGCTCCGTTGGGCCGCTTATTGGTGCGGACCCTCGACGCCACGCACACCCCGGTCGGGGAGAAATGGCCACTGGAGTACGCAAGGGTCCTCGGTGACCGCCCGTGCCCGCTCGACCCGACGCTGCGCGACATCACCGTCGAGGCGTCGGCGGTCCCGGACACTCAGCCCGAATGCCCCCAACGGCCGTTATTCTCCGCGGGACACCGACTCCTGGGCGCGGGCGGCGAGCCGTGGGGCCAGTGCAGGGACCTCGGCCAAGTCCCCGTCGAATTCCTCGAACCGGCCGAGCCGCCGGTGCGCCTGCTCGGCTGCTCCCCGCGCGGATCCCTGCGAGACGCGCTCGAAGCGGGCGACGAGGACCTGGGGCATGCTCGCGTGCTGCGCCTCAACCGGATCGGCCGGACGGTCGGCTCCGTACTCGAAGGCGAGATCATCGCGTGGATCCCCTCCGCGCACGGCCGGGGCCTGGTCGATCTCACCCTCGACCCCTGGTCGCGGCGGCTTCCCACAGCAGCCCGGGAGGCCTGGGACGTGTGGTGGCACGAACGCCAGTCCGAGCCGAACAGCTGGGTCCGATGCAGCCCACAGGGGCGCGAGTTCTGGCTCGACCGAGCCCGGGAAGGAACGAACCCGTACGGGCCCGACCCAGAGCCCGGCTCCACCTACCACCTTGACGGCCGCCACGTCACCGACGCGCCGGCCTTCCACTGCGCGCTGGGCGAGGCGGTGAACGGTCCCGGCGGTTACTTCGGCCACGACCTGAGCACCGTCGCCGACCGCCTGCGAGGCGGCTACGGCGCCGAGCCGCCCTTCAGCCTCGTCTGGCACGACGCCGACGTCGCCCGCACCTGCCTCGGCGTGACACCGTGCCGCGACCGCAGACCCCCGACATTCGAGGAACTCCTCGCCTTCCTCACCGAGAACGGTGTCGACGTACGCATCGCCTGATGGGTTATCCACAGGCCGCCCGATTGTCAGTGCCGCGCTGCATCATGAACCCATGACCGAAATCGAGCAGTTGCTGGCACGGGTCGGTACGGAGGCCCGCAACACCCGCCCGTGGGGCTGGCCTTCGCTCCCCGAGCCCGTGGACGCGGCGGCGGTCACCCGCGCCGAAGCCGTCCTGGGGTTCACCCTGCCGCCACTGCTCGCCGCGCTCTACCTGCGGATAGGGGACGGCGGCTTCGGTCCGGAGTACGGTCTGTTGCCGCTGCTCGACGGTTCCCCGTCAGGCGAGCCCGCCGCCGTCCCGCAGTACCTCGCCCACCGGGAGAGCGGCCGCCAGGACCCCGACTGGCCCTGGCCGGAGGGCGTCCTGCCGATATCCCACTGGGGCTGCGGGATGTACGCGTGCGTGGACTGCCGCAGCCCCCGGGGCACGGTCCTGCTCTTCGAGCCGAACGCCGACGAGGCCGACCACGCCTGGTACGTGGACGCACCCGACCTGGTGGCGTGGCTGGGCGCCTGGCTGGAGGGCTCCGGCTGGTACGAGGAATCCAACGGCGACACGGACTTGGCCCCCTGGCCCGACTTCCGCATACGCACGGCGGCGGCACAGACCTCGTAGCGACCCGCCCACCACCGAGGCCCCGCCGGTGGCTACCGCGAGGCCGCCCACACCCTCACGCCGTACGCCGCCGCCCCCACAGCCAGCACAGCCACGCCCGCGACCACCGAATCCGCCGGCAGCGCGAACGCCAGGGTCACACATCCGACGAGTCCCACCACCGGCACCACCCGCGCCGCCGGAGCGGGACTCAGCGTCCAGGCGGACGCGTTGGCCACGGCGTAGTACGCCAGTACACCGAAGGAGGAGAACCCGATCGTGCCCCGCACGTCCACCGTCGCGGCCAGCGCGGCGATCACCGCGCCCACGGCCAGCTCCGCCCGGTGCGGCACCTGGAGACGCGGATGCACGGCGGCCAGCACGCCCGGCAGGTGACCGTCGCGGGCCATGGCCAGCGTCGTCCGTGAGACGCCCAGGATCAGGGCGAGGAGCGAGCCGAGCGCGGCCACGGCCGCACCCACCCGCACCACCGGCACGAGCCCCGGCACACCGGCCGCCCGCACCGCGTCGGCCAGCGGCGCCGAGGCGCGCCCGAGCCCGTCCGGCCCCAGCACCGAAAGGACCGCCACCGCGACCGCGGCGTACACGACGAGCGCGACACCCAGAGCCGTCGGGATCGCGCGTGGAATGGTGCGCGCCGGATCCCGTACTTCCTCACCGAGCGTCGCGATCCGCGCGTATCCGGCGAACGCGAAGAACAGCAGCCCCGCCGCCTGGAGCACTCCGCCCGCGCCACCGGAGACCCCGACGTCGAGCCGCCCGGCGTCGGAGGCGTCCGAACCGAGACACACGACCACCACGGAAGCGAGGACCGCGAGGACCACCGAAACGATCACGCGGGTCAGCCAGGCGGACTTCTGCATGCCGCCGTAGTTCACCGCTGTGAGGACCACCACGGCCCCGACCGCCACCGCGTGCGCCTGCCCCGGCCAGACATACGTGCCCACGGTGAGCGCCATCGCCGCACAGGAGGCCGTCTTCCCGACGACGAACGACCAGCCCGCCAGATACCCCCAGAAGGCGCCGAGACGCTCACGCCCGTACACATATGTGCCACCGGAGGCGGGATACAGAGCGGCCAGCCGTGCGGAGGACATCGCATTGCCGTACGCGACCACGGCCGCGACCGCGAGTCCGAGGAGCAGACCGGACCCGGCCGCCCGTGCCGCGGGGCCCAGCGCCGCGAAGATCCCGGCACCCACCATCGACCCGAGCCCGATGACCACGGCGTCCCCGACGCCCAGGGTTCGCCGCAACTCGGATCCAGACCGTGTCATGGGCGGCACCCTACTGATCGCTGCAACCGACCGCCGCCGACGGGGCGTCCTTCCCGAAGACGTGCCAGGAACACCAGCAAGACCCGGCTGCTCGAACTCGAAGGCATGACACAGCAGGTCCGGAGCAGGATCACAGCACAGGGACAGCGCGGAGAGGCAGGTTCAGGGCATGGGCATCATCAGCTGGATCATTCTGGGACTGTTGGCGGGAGCCATCGCCAAATTCCTGCTGCCGGGCCGTGACCCGGGCGGCTTCATCGGCACGACCGTCATCGGCATCGCGGGCGCCTTCATCGGCGGCTGGATCTCCGCGCGCTGGCTGGACCACCCGATCGCCAAGCAGTTCTACGACGGGGCCACGTGGGCCGCCGCGATCGGCGGCTCGCTCGTCCTGCTCATCCTCTACCGCATCCTGTTCGGCGACTCGCGCCGTTGAGCGCGTGCCCCGAGGCCGCAGCCAGCAGGCGAGAAGGGTGGGCACCTCCGGGGGCCCACCCTTCCTCGTACGCGCAACTTCGCTCGTAGGCGCAATGAACCACCGGCCGAAGCCGGTTGACGGCTACCGGTAGTTCACGTACTGCAGGGCGAAGTCGAAGTCCTTGCCCTTGAGCAGCGCCTGCACGGCCTGCAGGTCGTCACGGCTCTTGGAGCTGACGCGCAGCTCGTCGCCCTGCACCTGCGCCTTCACGCCCTTCGGGCCCTCGTCGCGAATGATCTTCGCCACCTTCTTCGCGTTCTCCTGGGAGATGCCCTCCTCGATGGACGCGAAGATCTTGTACTCCTTGCCGGAGAGCTGGGGCTCGCCCGCGTCCAGCGCCTTCAGCGAGATACCGCGCTTGACCAGCTTGGTCTCGAACACATCGAGGATGGCCTTGACCCGCTCCTCGGAGTTCGCCTCCATCAGGATCTTCTCGCCGGACCAGGAGATGGAGGCGCCCACGTTCTTGAAGTCGTAACGCTGCGAGATCTCCTTGGCGGCCTGGTTGAGGGCGTTGTCGACCTCCTGCCGCTCGACCTTCGAGACGATGTCGAAACTGGAGTCGGCCATGTCCTGTGGCTCCTTGTATCGGGGTGCGTAGGGGCGGCCGTCGAACCCGGCGTAGGTCCCCGGCCGCATCCGCATAAGCCTAGCCACCCCCTCCCCTCCAAGCGCAGATCAATCGGGTGGCGAAGCATCCCCGAGCATCAGGTATCGTTTACGTCGTTGCCAGGGAGCACCGCCGAAAAGCGGCCCCAAAGCAGCAACCCCGGCGGTGTGCCCGAGCGGCCAAAGGGAGCAGACTGTAAATCTGCCGGCTCAGCCTTCCCAGGTTCGAATCCTGGCGCCGCCACATGAAGGTAGACCCCCTCCGATCTGCGGAAACGTAGATCGGAGGGGGTCTCTTCGTTATCGATTCCGATCTTTCGATCGGAATCGATATGAGATGACTTGTCTCATCCTGTCTCGCGTGGATCCCACTCCTCATCAGCCTGCCCACCCCCAGGCATCCCCCCGGGGCGGGCGGACGGTCGCTCCGGCTCGTTCCACTCCCGCAGGGCAGCGTCCGTCCGCCGATTGGCTCGCTCCTGGGTCTGCGCGAGCGCCTTCGCGTAGACCCTGAACAGCACCGCGACCGTGTGACCTGCCCGCCGGGCGCATTCCATCGGTCCACGCCGGAGCTCAGCCAGAAGGAGCCCTCGGCATGACGCAGGTTAGGGCCGCCGTGCGAGCGGGGAAGCGACCTCAGCCGCGCTGAGCACTTTTTCCCGAGCTTTTGCCCAGACCTCCCCGTACCCGGTTTCTTGCCGCAGGCCCCCGCGGCTGGTCCGAAACGGCCGCAGGTCAGTCATCCCATACCGGCGGACGCAGATCCGGCAGACTGGGACGGCTTTTGAGAACCGTCATGGTGCGAGTCGGCGTGGGTTCAGATCCCACACCCACCGTCAGGCGAACGGCCTCTGACCGGGTGAAACAGTCAGAGACCGTGGTGTTGTCCGAGCAGGATTCCCCTACTGCTCGTAAGGGTTGAAGCACTTGAGCGCGGCCCAGCCATAGATGACCTTGTGGTCCTTGCGCACCACCTTGCCGTAGATCCAGGCCTTGTCCACCTTGATGTCCTTGTAGCCCTTGTAGTCCACCTTCGTGCCGTTCATGAGGTCGCCCTTGTAGGCGACGCCAGTGATCTTCGCGCTGGTGTTGGAGTTCGCTCGTATGTTGACCGAGCTGCACGTCGCCTTCAGCTTCCAAGTGGAAGCTGCCGAGGCGGACTCGGCACTCAGTCCGAGCGCCCCTATGGCGAGGGCGGAAGCGCTCAGAATCGCCACCAGTGACTTCTTCAGCATTGCCGTGCTCCTTATCGACTATCGGCTCCGACTGTCCACGGCAAGCACGGCCGACCGTGTCCGGCTGCCCGCGTGGACAGACGCGACTGTCTAGTAAACCCCCGCGAGCAGGCCGGATTTCGACAGGTCGTCGACGATCCTTCGATAGATCGTCAACGGCCTGACTCCTGCTTTGCGCGGTCAGGTCCCGTGACAGCAAACGTAGTTGGCGATTGGCACGCGTTACGCGGGCGGGTTCTCAGGGGCGGCGGCCCGTCATCCGTACTGCCGCGGCGATCGTCGAGTGGGTCTCGGGGAAGGGAGACGGCAGCGTCTGGGGCTGGGGAGGAAACCTGAGGGGGCGTGGGGCGATGGCACCACCGGGTGGGCCGGTCCAGCCATCCTCGGTGGGCCGGATCGATACGATCCCCCTGGTAGCTGCGACCTCACGGACAGTGGGACGCTCGTGCGTCGAGTAGCGAACCGGGCGGCGCTGCAGTGCGGCCCCGAGAGTCGTTTGCGTGTTTGCCGGACGGTCGCTCGTTGAAAGGGTCCCCTAACGTCGGCTGGGGTTAGCGGCCGACTCCGAGACGCGGGATTCTGGTGATACGCCGGCCGCGGAGCTTCGAACAAATGTGGGCTGGAGCGCATCTCACGCTTTGTGAAGCCCACCTCAGGCTCATACGGCCATCAGCGCGACGGATACCCGTCGCGTCTTCCGGAAGGAGGCCGGGCGATGAATGTCCTTTCGTACCGTGACCGTAGAAGCGCGACAGCGCCACCGGGGCTCCCCGGCCGGGTCACGACCGCACGCAGACTGAGCACCGCTGCCGCTGTGGCGGCGGTGCTTCTGGCGGGCTGTGGCACGGGCACCCCCAAGGCGTCCCCGCACTCCAGTGGCCCCGACGTGTCCCTCGCCCCGCCCGTCACGCGTTCCCCCTCCTCTTCGTCCCTCGCTCCGTCCCTCACCACTGCCGCCGCCACGTGCACCAACAGCACGAAGCTGGCCGGGTGGTCGAACCGCCGGCTGGCCATGCTGACCATCGCCGTCCCGGTGTCGGAGACCTCGGTGTCCGGCGTCACCTCCGAGGTGAGCGCCGGTGCGGGCGGTGTGCTTCTGTTCGGCAGCAAGGCGCCGTCCGACCTCGGCTCGCGGCTGACCGCCCTGAAGTCCCACGTACCCGGCCACCTGGGCCTGCTGGTGATGACCGACGAGGAGGGCGGCGGCATCCAGCGCATGTCGAACCTCGTCGGGTCCCTGCCCTGGCCCGCGTACATGGGTGCACACTGGACCCCGGCCCAGATCCAGCAGAACGTCACCAAGGTCGCTACCAAGATGGCGGCCGCCCAGGTGAACATGGACCTCGCGCCGGTGGTCGACGTCGACGGCAGGAACGTGGCCCCCAGCCGGACCAACCCTGACGGATGGCGGTCCTTCAGCGGCAACACCTCGGTGGTCTCCAAGGCCGGCGTCGCGTACATGAACGGGTTGCGCGCCGGAGGCGTGATACCCGTCGTCAAGCACTTCCCGGGCCTTGGCGGCTCGAGCTACAACTCCGACTTCGGCCCCGCACGCACCCTGCCCTGGTCCACCCTGCAAAAGGTGGGCATCCCGCCGTTCACAGCGGCCATCAAGGCCGGTGCCCCGGCCATCATGGTCTCCAACAACATCGTGCCGGGCCTGGGCACCAATCCGGCGAGCCTGTCACCCACCGCCATCGGCTCCGAGCTGCGCGGCAAGCTGGGATTCAAGGGGCTCGTGGTCACCGACTCGCTCAGCGCGAAGGCGATCTCCGCCGCCGGCTTCAGTGTCCCCGCCGCGGCCGTCCAGGCCCTGCGCTCTGGTGCCGACATGGTCATGTTCGACCTGGGGGGCAACGTCAGCTCCCAGACGTCCTCGATCGCCTCGGCCATCACCAATGCGGTGGGCGGCGGACACCTCGCCCGCAGCCGCCTCATCGACGCGGCAGGGCACGTTCTGGCCGTCCGGCACGTGAATCTCTGCTCCTGAGGGAGAGTGGACGCAGCCCAGCCCTTGCCCAGTCAGGGCTCCTGAGGGCGAGTGGACGCAGCCCGTGCCCAGTCGGGCCGGCCACGCCTGTCAACACCCGTAGGTCAGGGGCCGGCCCCCGCGCGGTCTGCGAATCCGCCGACTCGGCCTTCCCAGGTTCGAACCCTGGCGCCGCCCGGCGTGCCCGAATGGGGTACCGCCGGTCATCGGGGCCGAGCGCCTGCCTCGGCCGCTGAGCGCGTGCCTCGCCCCGGGCGCGGCGTTCAGCGGCCGGCGAAGCGAGTGCCCCGGTACGCATGCGTTGCCCCACCATCAGCCTTGACGTGACCGCGCCACAGCCCTACTGTCGCGACGCCATGTGTTCATGTTGACATACGCAGTTCATGCACATGAACGCTTCGTGCTGAGAGACACGCGCGCCCGCCAACCGAGCCCACTGAGCCGACAGGAAGGCACCCCCCATGCGCATGCGTACGCTGCTCACTTCCCTGGCCACCGCCACCGCCGTCACCGGCGGCCTGGCCCTTGTGGCTCCCGCCGCGCCGGCCAGTTCGCTTTCCGCCGCCGCGGGCGTGGCCGGCGCACCCGGCGGCCAGCGCGGTACCAACGTCGTTTCCTCACCCATGGCGGACCCGTCCGTCGCGCCCGGTGGGAATTTCGACCTGTCGGTATGGCAGCTTCAGGAGCCGGTGGGCTCTCCCGGCTCGCCGACGACGATCCCGTCCTCCCGGCTTCAGGGGGCCAACGGGTTCCAGGACTCGTACTTCTACACGGACACCCGTGACGGCGCGATGACCTTCTGGGCACCGGAGAAGGGCGTCACCACACCGAACTCGAACTACGCCCGCTCCGAACTGCGGGAGATGAACCGCGACGGCACCGCCGCCGACTGGTCGCTCAGCGGCACGCATCAAATGAAGGCGACGCTAAGGGTCGTGTCCGTCACATCGAACGTCTGCGTAGGACAGATCCACCTCGGCACAGGAGGCTCGTCCACCAAACCGCTGCTGGAGCTGTACTACCGGTCGAGCGGTGACATCGTCCTCGGCACGGAGAACTCACCCTCCGGAGGGCAGACACTGCACACCGTCGGCCATGTATCGGTCGGCAAGACATGGGACTACACGATCGCAGTCTCGGGCGGACACACCGTCGACCTGACGGTCAACGGGAGCACCACGCACTACGCCATCCCGTCGTCGTTCGACGCCTACAAGCAGTACTTCAAGGCCGGCTCGTACAACCAGTCGTCCTCCGACAGCACCACCAAGGGCGCTCGGGTCGCCTTCTACGGCCTCACCGTCTCCCACCGTTGAGCGCAACGTTTCCGCAGGTCACGAGGTTAGATCATGCTGGCATGCTCTCGCCTTGAGGCCACGGGTTCGGGCGGCGTCGGGGCCTGCCGCACCGCCTTTTGCGGCCGGGGCCGGGGCCGGGTCGGGTGCTGTCGGTGCGGCTGCTGCCCGCCGGGCAGACTGATCTCATGTCATCGCGTCGTAGGAACTGCCCCGAGTGCCGTCGGGAGATCGCCATCGTGGCGGGACGGTTCGCCCGGCATGATCCGGCTGGTGTGCGGGGGAGCGGGGAGCTGGTCTCGTGTCCCGGGTCGCGGCGGCCGGCGCAGCTGGGGGCGGCCCAGCCGGCGTTGGACGGGTACTCCGTGCCCGACTTTCCCGGGCAGCTTCCGTTGTTCTGAGCGGGGCCGGCGGATGGTCCAGCCCAGCCCGGTCCAGCCCGGTCCAGCCCAGCCCAGCCCGGTCCGGTCCGGGCGGTGGCTAGTTCCCCGCGACCGATTTGACCGCCACCGAAATCGGCGTCGAGCCGCCGATCAACTCCAGAGTCAGTCCGGCCGTCGCAGGAGTCTCCACCAGCTCCGCCAGGACCGCGGCGACGTCGTCCCGTGGGATCGCTCCGCGGCCGGTCGAGGCCTCCAGGCGTACGAGGCCGGTACCGGCGTCGTCGATCAGCGATCCGGGGCGCAGGATCGTCCAGTCCAGGGACGTACGACCGCGTACGTACTCGTCGGCCTCGCCCTTGGCACGCAGATACAGGTCGAAGACGTCGTCGCCCGGGTGCGCCGGGTCCGCGCCCATGGACGACACGACGACATGGCGCCGTACGCGCGCTCGTTCCGCGGCGTCGGCGAACAGGACGGCGGCGCCCCTGTCCACCGTCGCCTTGCGGGCCGGACCGCTGCCCGGGCCCGCGCCCGCCGCGAAGACGGCCGCGTCCGCGCCCTGCAGATGGGCGGCGACCTCCTCCACCGAAGCCGACTCCAGATCGCAGAGGACCGGCTCGGCACCGGCCGCCCGCAGATCGTCGCCCTGCTCGGCGCGGCGGATGATCCCCGCGACCTCGTCACCGCGCGCGGCGAGCAGTCGCTCCAGCCGCAGCGCGATCTGACCATGACCTCCAGCGATGACAATGCGCATGTTTCCGACCGTACGCCCGGATGGACCCGTTCGCCGCACGACCCTGTGGACAACTCAGGGGTCTCTCGAGTCGTCCACAGGGGCGCGCGGCGGCGGAGGCCGTCATGCACTCGGTCCGTGTGGTGAACAGGGGGCGCTCGGGGGCGGTTGCGGCCGTGCGTGCACAACGTGTGGGGTCGTGGAGGGTAGTTGTGGCTAGGAAGGTTCTCCGCGTCCCTGTCGGGGCAGGTCCAGCCCCGCCGCTGCCGCAGAGTTGCAGTACTCCCGCACCGCGCTGGTCCGCGCCACCACGCGCCCCCGGTGCACCACGATCCGGCTGTACGCGAGCGACAGTGCCCCTGCCAGCCGGTTTCCGCGCACCGCGAGCAACTCGGCCGGGAAACCGGCTTCCACGCGTACCTCGGGCAGTCCGAGGGCAGCCCGGGCGCCGGAGCTCACGGCGTCGTACGCGTCCTCGGGGCGCAGACCGTGCCGTGAGGCCAGCAGGTACGCGGCCTCCAGGGGGTCGCCGCGGCCCACCGGGTTCGATACGTCCCGGAGGGCGCCGCTGCCCGCCGCGATCCGTACCCCGGCTGCCCGCAGCATCCGTACCGGAGCCGTTCCGCGCCGGTCCACGCCTCCGCAGCCGCCCTGCGGCAGGCACACCACGGTCACGCCCGCCGCGGCGAGTTGGTCGGCCGCCCGGGAGGCCACCTCCATCGGCAGCCGGCCGAGGCCGCCGCACGGGCCGAGCGTCACTCCGGACCGCAGTCCGCCCGCCATTGCCGCGAGCCGGGCGAGCCGGGCGGGATCGGAGGCGTCCGTGTGCAGGTCGACCGGGCAGCCGTGTTCAGAGGCGAGTTCCAGGACCGCCTCCACGTACCCCGTCGGATCCGGGTCGGCGTCCGGGCAGCCGCCCACCACCGAAGCGCCCATCTTCACGGCGTCCCGCAGTATCGCGAGCCCGTCGGCACCGGCGGCCCCGGTGAGCACCCGCGGCATCGCCACCGTCGTCAGCTCGGCCAGCCCGCGCAGCGCCCGCCGCGCCTGGAGCACCGCCGCCAGCGCGTCGAGGCCCTGTACGTCGCCGACGCGCACGTGCGAGCGCAACGCCGTCGCCCCGTGCCCGAGTTGCAGCAACGCGGCCTCGGTGGCCCGGCGCTGGACCTCCTGGGTGTCGTACGAGAGGGGGCCGTCGCCGTCGGCCGTCAGGGCCGTGTCGCCGTGTGCGTGGGGCTCGGCGGGGGCCGGCAGGAGCAGGTAGCCGTCGAGGTCCACCTTCGCGGCGCGCGAGCCGAAGGCGGGTGTCGCCAGGCTCCCGACGGTGCCGACCGCCTCGATGCGCCCGCCGCCCAGCCGCACGTCCACAGTCCGGCCGTCGGTGAGCCGCGCGCCGCGCAGCAGGGTGGCGGTGTCGGTCTGTCCCCACGAGGAGTGGGGTGGCTGCGGCTGACTGTCGGGCATCGCGCTCCTGGGGCTCGGGGGCGGCTGCTGGGAGGGGCGACTGGGGAGGTGGGCGCTTCCGCGGTGGGGGGTGCGGGGTGGCCGGAGGTGATGGGGCGGGAGGTGACGGGGTGGAGGGGTGGGGCGACGTCGTGGGGAGTGAGGGGCAAGATCACGCAGCGTGAGTCGAGCCTAGGGTGGCTAGCCCTTCTCGTCCGGGAGGAGCGCAATAGTCGTACCGGTGTGGGCCGTGCACGGACAGAAAGCGGGAGATGAGAGCCGGACACGCGAGTCGGGGCGGCCGGACGGAGTCGCTGGTCAGCCGGGCCGTGAGGCTGGAGCCGGGAGCTGTTGGCCGGGCGGTGTGCCCGTGATTCGTGGGGCGGGAGCGGCCGGAGTCGCGGCCGTGACGCACCGTTCGTGAGGGGCCGGAAGAGCGGTGGGGAACGGCCGGGAACGGGCCGGGGCGGGTGCCGCGAAACGGATTTGGGCGATCGGCGGGCGAGCGTGTAATGTCTTCATCGCTCGCCCCAATAGCTCAGTCGGTAGAGCGTCTCCATGGTAAGGAGAAGGTCTACGGTTCGATTCCGTATTGGGGCTCTGGTGTGAGGGGTTCCCGTCGCAAGACGGGGACCAATCGCATCACAGCGGTGTAGCTCAGTCGGTAGAGCAAGCGGCTCATAATCGCTGTGTCACCGGTTCAAGTCCGGTCACCGCTACAGACAGTAGCCGATTGTGGGGTCGGTCCTTCGATCGGCTACTCTTCTATGCGTTAATGTCCTATCCGTTCGTCAAGGAGCACTCCTGTGGCTGCCACCGACGTCCGCCCGAAGATCACGCTGGCCTGCGTGGAGTGCAAGGAGCGGAACTACATCACCAAGAAGAACCGGCGTAACGACCCGGACCGACTGGAGATGAAGAAGCACTGCCCGCGTTGCAACGCGCACACCGCGCACCGCGAAACGCGATAAATCAGGCTCGTACACGAGGCCGTCCCCAGTAACGGGGGCGGCCTCGCGTCGTTCACCGGCGGAGTGCCGACGTACGAGTGGTCGTCGAGCAGTCGCCGACAGTCCTCGTACGGGCATCGGTCCGAGAATCGCTGCACCGGCTGAAAACCAGGAGGTACCGAGCCCATGGCGCTCGACCAGTCCTTCGTGGGGCGGTCCTACCCGCCCACCGACCCCTATGAGGTCGGTCGGGAGAAGATCCGCGAGTTCGCGGAGGCCGTGGGGGACACCAACCCGGCGTACACGGACCCGGAGGCCGCCAAGGCGCTCGGGTACTCCGATGTGATCGCCCCGCCGACCTTTGTGTTCGCGATCACCTTCAAGGCCGCGGGGCAGGTCGTCCGGGACCCCCGACTGGGTCTCGACTACAGCCGCGTGGTGCATGGTGACCAGAAGTTCGCCTACACCCGTCCGGTGCGTGCGGGCGACCGGCTCACGGTCACCTCGACCATCGAGGCGATCAAGTCCATGGCGGGCAACGACATCGTGGACATCCGTGGCGAGGTCCATGACGAGGCGGGCGAGCACGTGGTGACGGCCGTCACCAAGCTCGTGGCTCGCGCGGCGGAGGAGGGCTGACCATGACGGCGAAGATCGCGTATGACGACGTCGAGGTCGGTGCCGAGCTGCCGGCCCAGACCTTCCCCGTGACACGCGCCACACTCGTGCAGTACGCGGGCGCCTCCGGGGACTTCAATCCCATCCACTGGAACGAGAAGTTCGCGGTCGAGGTCGGTCTCCCTGACGTCATCGCGCACGGCATGTTCACCATGGCCGAGGCGATCCGCGTCGTCACCGACTGGGCCGGCGATCCGGGCGCGGTCGTCGAGTACGGCGTCCGCTTCACCAAGCCCGTCGTCGTCCCCAACGACGACAAGGGGGCGACCATCGAGGTCAGCGGCAAGGTCGCGGCCAAGCTGGACGACAACACCGTCCGCGTCGACCTCACCGCGATGAGCGCGGGGCAGAAGGTCCTGGGCATGTCGCGAGCGGTCGTTCGACTGGCCTGATGGCCGTCGTGAGGAGCGATGGGTAAGCGGGGTAAGGGGCGCCGGCCATTGTCGGCGCCCCTTACGTGCGCCTTGGCCGCGCCGGCCGTACCCGGCCGTACCCGGCCGTATCCGGTTCGTCCGTCCGCGGTCCGGTTGTTTGCGGGTGAGTGTGGTCTGTCTGCTGTACCGGTTGTCTGCAGGCGCCCGTGGTTCGTGCGTCCGTGGTTCGTGCGTCCGTGGTTCGTGCGTCCGTGGTTCGTGCGTCCGTGGTCCGGTTGTTTGCGGGTGAGTGTGGTCTGTCTGCTGTACCGGTTGTCTGCGGGCGCCCGTGGTCCGTGCGTCCGTGGTTCGTGCGTCCGCGGTCCGGCTGTCCGCGGTCCGTCCGCTCCGGCCCGCTGTGTGGTGGGTCGGCCGTGCCGGTACGTCGAGCCCGTCGCCGCTGGATCAGACGTGGGCCGGGCAAGGGAGCCGCTGCTCGATCCGGGCGTGAGCGACGGGCTCGCGACGTACGGGCACGGCCCCTTCCGTGCGCGCGGCTGCCGGTCGTGGGCGTCACGAAGCCGCTCCCGCCGACCGCTCGACGCACCGGCACGGCCCCTCTCGTACGTGTGCGGCCGCAGGTCGTCGCGGCTGCCGGTCGTGGGGCGTGCGCATCGCTCGAAGCCGCTCCCACCTACCGCTTGACTTAGTTAGTGATTGGGCACTAACTTAGCCGCATGGTCAGGATGAGCGCAGACGAGAGGCGCGAGAGCGTCATCCGCGCGGCGATCGTGGAGTTCGCCCGGGGTGGTTACTACGGCACGTCCACCGAGGTGATCGCCAAGCGTGTCGGCGTCTCGCAGCCGTATCTCTTCCGGCTCTTCCCCGGTAAGCGGGCGATCTTCCTCGCGGCGGCGCAGCGCTGCATGGAGGACACCATCCGCACCTTCGGGGAGGCCGCGAAGGGTCTGGAGGGTGAAGACGCCCTGCATTCCATGGCGAACGCGTACACCAGGGCGATCGCGGAGCACCCCGAGCAACTGCTGATGCAGATGCAGATGTACGTCGCGACCGCGGCCGCGGAGCAGGCCGGCGACCGCGAGCTCGGTGAGGCCGTACGGGCCGACTGGATGCGGCTGTGGGAGACGGTTCATCTGCCGCTCGGCGCCGACCTGAACGACACGACGGTCTTCATGGCGTACGGCATGCTCGTCAACTGCCTGGTGGCCATGGGTTTTCCGCCCGAGCACAAGGTCTGGGAAGGGATGTATCCGTCGGCGCGGTTCAAGGGTCGACTGGAGAAGTAGGCAGGGGCAGGAAGCGGGCGGGGGAGGCGGATGTCGGCGCCCTTTTCCGGCCGCGAAAGTTAGTAATCAATAACTAACCGTAGGGCGATCGCCCTTAGGGGGAGCGATGTCACAGCAGACCGCACGTCGCGGGGGAGCCACCTGGGCCCTCATCATCACCAGCGTCGCCGGATTCATGGCGGCCCTCGACAATCTCGTCGTCACCACCGCACTGCCCTCCATCCGCAGGGATCTCGGCGGCGCGCTGGACGACCTGGAATGGACCGTGAGCGCCTACACGCTCACCTTCGCCGTCCTGCTGATGTTCGGTGCGGCGCTCGGTGACCGGTTCGGCCGCCGTCGGCTCTTCCTCGTCGGTCTCTCCGTCTTCACCGGCGCCTCGGCGGCCGCGGCCATGGCGCCCGGCCTCGACTCGCTGATCGCCGCCCGCGCGGTCCAGGGCGTCGGCGCGGCGATCATGATGCCGCTCACGCTCACCCTGCTGACGGCCGCGGTGCCGGCCGCCAAGCGCGGCATGGCGTACGGGATCTGGGGCGCCGTGAACGGCCTCGCGGTCGCGTCCGGGCCCCTCATCGGCGGCAGCCTCACCGAACACGTCTCCTGGCACTGGATCTTCTGGCTGAACGTTCCGCTGGGCCTCGCCCTGCTGCCCCTCGCCCGACTGCGGCTGGCCGAGTCCCACGGCACCGGCGCCCCGCTCGACATCACCGGCACCCTGCTCGTCAGCGGCGGTCTCTTCGGGATCGTGTACGGCCTGGTCCGCGGGCCCGCCGAGGGCTGGACCAGCCCGATCGTCCTGACCGGTCTGCTCGCCGGCGCCGCGCTGCTCACCGGCTTCGTCTTCCACGGCATCCGCGCCAAGAACCCGATGCTGCCGATGCGGCTCTTCCGCTCCCGCGCCTTCGCCGGCATCAACGCCGCGAGCCTGCTGATGTTCCTCGGGATGTTCGGCTCGATCTTCCTGCTCAGCCAGTACATGCAGGGCGTCCTCGGCTACTCGCCCACCCAGGCCGGCCTGCGGATGCTGCCCTGGACCGGGATGCCGATGCTCGTCGCGCCGATCGCCGGGTACCTCTCCGACCGCGTCGGCGGGCGTCCCGTGGTCGCCACCGGGCTCTTCCTGCAGGCCGCCGGGCTCGCGTACTACGCCTCCGTGGTCGCCGCCCACGCCTCGTACGCCGCGCAGCTGCCCGCCCTGATCGTCAGCGGTATCGGAATGTCCCTGTACTTCGCCCCGGCCTCCAACCTGGTGATGTCCAGCGTCCGTCCGCAGGAGCAGGGCATCGCCTCCGGAGCCAACAACGCGCTGCGTGAGGTGGGCGGCGCGCTCGGTATCGCGGTGATGTCCTCGATCTTCTCCGCGCAGGGCGGTTACGGGACCGCGCAGACCTTCGTGGACGGCCTGCGGCCCGCGCTCGTGGTGGGCTCCGCGGTGGTCGCCCTGGCGGGTGTCGCGGCGCTGCTCATCCCGACGGCGCGGCGTGCGGCCCAGGCCCGGGTCGTCGCCTCCGAGTCGCCCCAGGGGCAGGATCTGGCCCAGGTGCCGGTTCTGGAAACCGCCTCGCGCTGAGGGGATGGAATCCGCCTCGCAGTGAGTGGGAGGGAAACCGCCCGCCGGTGGAGGGTCCGGGATCCAAATCCTTGATTGGTCCATCTCGTGAACACACAGAAGCGGCCCCGCCTCGACCGGCGGGGCCCTTCTCGTACTCTTGAGCCCGTGCAGGAACTCCACGACGCCCCGCTCGCCCCGCTGACCACCTTCCGGCTGGGGGGTCCCGCGACCCGGCTGATCACCGCCACGACCGACGCCGAGGTGATCGCCGCCGTCCGAGAGGCCGACGACACCGGTACGCCGCTGCTGATCATCGGCGGCGGATCGAACCTGGTCATCGGCGACAAGGGCTTCGCCGGGACCGCCGTGCGCATCGCGACCACCGGTTTCGCCCTCGAAGGTACGAGGCTGGAGCTGGCGGCGGGCGAAGTGTGGACCGACGCGGTCGCCCGCGCTGTCGAGGCCGGGCTCGCCGGCGTCGAGTGCCTCGCCGGGATCCCCGGCTCCGCAGGCGCGACCCCGATCCAGAACGTGGGCGCGTACGGCCAGGAAGTGTCGTCCACCATCACCGAAGTGATCGCGTACGACCGTAGGGCGCGTGAGACGGTCACCCTGGCCAACGCCGACTGCGCCTTCTCGTACCGCCACAGTCGCTTCAAGGCCGACTCCGAGCGGTATGTGGTGCTGCGCGTCAGGTTCGAGCTGGAGGACGCGGACGGGCTGTCGGCGCCGATCAAGTACGCCGAGACGGCACGCTCCCTCGGGATCGAGCCCGGCGACCGGGTGCCGCTCGCCGCCGCCCGCGAGACCGTCCTGAAACTGCGCTCCGGCAAGGGCATGGTGCTCGACCCCGAGGACCACGACACCTGGTCGGCCGGGTCGTTCTTCACCAACCCGATCCTCTCCGCCGAGGAGTTCGCCGCGTTCCACGCACGCGTGGCGGAGCGGCTGGGCACCGAGGTCGTGCCGCCCGCGTACCCGGCGGGCGAGGGCCACACCAAGACCTCCGCGGCCTGGCTGATCGACAAGTCCGGCTTCACCAAGGGCTACGGCTCCGGACCCGCCCGGATCTCCACCAAGCACACCCTGGCCCTCACCAACCGGGGCCTGGCCACCACCGAGGACCTCCTCGCGCTGGCCCGCGAGGTCGTCGCCGGCGTCCGCGACGCCTTCGGGATCACCCTGGTCAACGAGCCGGTGACGGTGGGCGTGGAGCTCTAGGGAGAGCTCAGGGCAGAGCTCAGGACAGAGTTCGAGGTGGAGCTCTGGAGGGTGATTCGCGCACACAGCCGGGTCACTCGTCGGAGTCCTAGTACGCGACTCCGACGCCCTGCTTCACCGCCCCGGGGTCGTCGATCATCGCCAGCATGGCGTGCGCCACGTCGGCGCGCCCGATGAACCGGCCCTTGAGCGGGAAGCCCCCGACGACCGTCCGGTACGAGCCGGTCACTGGCTTGTTCTGCAGCCGCGGCGGGCGTACGACCGTCCAGTCGGTCGCACTCCGGGCCAGTTCGCCCTCCATGGCCGCCAGGTCGGCGTAGACGTCCTTCAGGATCAGCGAGACCAGACCTCGCGCGGCGCGGTCGGCGAGCGCCGCGCCCTCGGGGCCGGGACCGACCGGCCCCGCGCTCACCACCAGCAGCCGGCGCACCCCCTCGGCCTCCATGGTGCCCAGCACCGTACGGGTCAGCCGGGTGGCGATCCCCGCGTCCTTGCGGGTGCGGGCGCCGAGCCCGGAGAGTACGGCGTCCCGGCCCGTGACCGCGGGGCGCAGCGCCTCCGGGTCGGTGAGGTCCGCGCGGAACACCTCCAGGCCCGCACCCGTGACGGTCAGCCGCGTCGGATCCCGTACGACGGCCGTGACCTGGTGGCCGGAGCCCAGCGCCAGCCGGACGATCTCCTGGCCGATGCCGCCGGTGGCACCGAAGACGGTGAATTTCATGACGTGATCCCCCCTGGGTGGATCTGGTGGGTGAGTATTTACTCACCTCTGCTTGCTCCTAGAGTGGGTAAGCACTCACCCACCCGTCAAGGCCGAACAGGGGTGACCATGGAATCCTTGGGGCCCATGCAGCAGAAACCGGCCCGGATCCGCATCCTCGACGCGGCGCACGAGCTCATGCTCACCATCGGCCTCGCCCGCGCCACGACCAAGGAGATCGCCAAGGCCGCGGGCTGCTCGGAGGCGGCGCTCTACAAGTACTTCCCGAGCAAGGAGGAACTGTTCGTCAAGGTGCTCAAGGAACGCCTGCCACAGCTGACCCCGCTGCTGGCTGGCCTCGCGGCCGAGCCGGGCCGGGGCACCCTCCTGGAGAACCTCACCGGGATCGCCCGCCAGGCGGCCCTCTTCTATGAGCAGAGTTTTCCGATCGCCGCATCCTTGTACGCGGAAACGCAACTCAAGCGCCGGCACGAGGAGTCGATGCGCTCCATGGGATCGGGCCCCCACATGCCCATCCGGGGCCTTGCCGCCTACCTCCGCGCCGAACAGGACGCGGGCCGGGTCCGCGCCGGGGTCGACACCTACGCGGCGGCCTCGCTCCTGCTGGGCGCCTGCGCCCAGCGCGCCTTCGCCTACGACTCCACGGAGGAGGGCAAGCCACCGCCCGTGGACGAGTTCGCCTCGTCGATCGCCCGCACGCTGCTGGGCGGAATCTCCGTTGCGGACGAGCCCTCGTGACGGTCACCCTGGCCCGATGAGACCAGCCCCCACGGCCGTGCGGCACTCCCCGTGCGGCTGAGCGTCACGGAGTTCACGCCGCGCGTCGGCCCGCGCGCCTACCGGGTCGTCCAGCCGCGTCCGCCGCTGCGGCACACCACGCTCAGTGACCCCTTCGAAGGCTGGGGCTACCTCGTGGGCGACCATGACGGACTCGCCCGGCTGGCCGCGCTCTTCTCGTTCGCCGCGTTCTCCCGGCACACGATCGTGCATGTCCCGCTGCGACGGAGCATCCCCAGGGCCTACGCGCCCGGGGTGCCGGTCGACCTCGTCCTCACCCACCGGTCGCCGGGCCTGCGGGCCTCCGCCTGGCCCGAGCTGCGCCGTCGGCTGCGGGAGGGCACCCCGCTCACCGTGCGCACGAACGAGGAGCGCACGGCCACCCACGCGGCCGCCTGGGAGGCGCGCTGGGAGCGGCGCTGGGACCGCCTCGACGTGCGGGACCGGATCCATCCGGCCGTACACGCGGGGACTCTCTTCCTCCTCGGGGCCCGGGACACCTTCGCCTCGGCCGCCACGCACCTGGAGACGGCGGCCGGGTTCGGGCCGCGTGGGAGGCGGGCCGCCAAGGGGCATGACGTGCTCGTCGCCTCCCTCACCCCGCACCTGCCGCTGTCACAGGGCCGTCATGTCGAGCTGGACATCGGCTTCCAGGCGTATCCGCCGTACACCCACTTCAGGCGACCGGGGCGGCCAGCCAGTCGTCGATGCCCGACAGCAGCTTCTCCTTGATGTCCTTGGGAGCCGCCGTGGCCCGCACCGACTGGCGTGCCAGTTCGGCCAGTTCCGCGTCCGTGAAGCCGTGGTGGTGGCGTGCCAGCTCGTACTGGGCGGCGAGCCGGGAGCCGAACAGCAGGGGGTCGTCGGCGCCGAGGGCCATCGGGACGCCGGCCTCGAAGAGGGTGCGCAGGGGGACGTCCTCGGCCTTCTCGTAGACCCCCAGGGCGACGTTCGACGCCGGGCACACTTCGCAGGTGATGCCGCGGTCCGCGAGCCGCTTCAGCAGCCGCGGGTCCTCGGCGGCGCGCACACCGTGCCCGATCCGGCTGGCGTGCAGGTCGTCCAGGCAGTCGCGGACCGACGCCGGGCCGGTCAGCTCGCCGCCGTGCGGCGCGGACAGCAGCCCGCCGTCCCGCGCGATCGCGAAGGCCCGGTCGAAGTCCCGCGCCATGCCCCGCCGCTCGTCGTTGGAGAGCCCGAAGCCGACGACGCCGCGGTCCGCGTAGCGCACGGCGAGCCGGGCCAGGGTGCGGGCGTCCAGCGGGTGCTTCATGCGGTTCGCGGCCACCAGGACGCGCATCCCGAGCCCGGTCTCCCGCACGGCCGAGTCCACCGCGTCCAGGATGATCTCCAGCGCCGGGATGAGCCCGCCCAGACGGGGCGCGTACGAGGTCGGGTCGACCTGGATCTCCAGCCAGCCGGAGCCGTCCTTGATGTCCTCCTCGGCGGCCTCGCGCACCAGGCGCTGGATGTCCTCGGGCTCTCTGAGGCAGGACCGCGCCGCGTCGTACAGCCGCTGGAAGCGGAACCAGCCGCGCTCGTCGGTCGCCCGCAGCCTGGGCGGTTCGCCGCTGGTCAGGGCGTCGGTGAGGGCTTCGGGCAGCCGGACGCCGTACTTGTCGGCCAGTTCCAGCACGGTGGTGGGCCGCATCGAACCGGTGAAGTGCAGGTGCAGATGGGCTTTCGGCAGTTCAGAGAGATCACGTACGCGCTCCATCCCAGGATCCTGCCGTACGTTCCCGTCGTGCCGGTAGCGCTTTCCCCGTTAGTGGTCTTGCTCGCACGAAGAAGCGGGCCGCCTCCCCGGAGGGAAACGGCCCGCACACACGCGTGGAGCGTGAAAACGTCAGTCCCGTGCCTCGGCCAGGAGCTTCTGGATCCGGCTGACGCCCTCGACGAGATCCTCGTCACCCAGGGCGTACGACAGACGCAGGTACCCCGGGGTGCCGAAGGCCTCACCCGGGACGACCGCGACCTCGGCCTCCTCCAGGATGAGAGCGGCCAGCTCGACCGTGTCCTGGGGGCGCTTGCCGCGGATCTCCTTGCCGACGAGGGCCTTGACCGAGGGGTACGCGTAGAAGGCGCCCTCGGGCTCGGGGCAGAGCACGCCGTCGATCTCGTTGAGCATCCGCACGATGGTCTTGCGGCGGCGGTCGAAGGCCTCGCGCATCTCGGCGACGGCCGTCAGATCGCCGGAGACGGCGGCGAGGGCGGCGACCTGGGCGACGTTGGACACGTTCGAGGTGGCGTGCGACTGGAGGTTGGTCGCGGCCTTGACGACGTCCTTCGGGCCGATGACCCAGCCCACGCGCCAGCCGGTCATGGCGTACGTCTTCGCGACGCCGTTCACGACGATGCACTTGTCGGCGAGCTCGGGGACGACCACCGGGAGGGAGTGGAATTCCGCGTCCCCGTAGACCAGGTGCTCGTAGATCTCGTCCGTCAGGACCCACAGGCCCTTCTCGGCGGCCCAGCGGCCGATCTCCTCGATCTGCTCGCGGCTGTAGACCGCGCCCGTCGGGTTGGACGGGGAGACGAAGAGCAGCACCTTGGTGTTCTCGGTGCGGGCGGCCTCCAGCTGCTCGACCGAGACGCGGTAGCCGGTGGTCTCGTCGGCGACGACCTCGACCGGGACACCGCCGGCGAGACGGATCGACTCCGGGTACGTCGTCCAGTACGGCGCCGGGACGATGACCTCGTCGCCCGGGTCGAGGATCGCGGCGAAGGCCTCGTAGATGGCCTGCTTGCCGCCGTTGGTGACCAGGACCTGGGCGGCCTCCACCTCGTAGCCGGAGTCACGCAGGGTCTTCGCGGCGATCGCGGCCTTCAGCTCGGGCAGGCCGCCGGCCGGTGTGTAGCGGTGGTACTTCGGGTTGGAGCACGCCTCGATGGCGGCCTGGACGATGTAGTCCGGGGTCGGGAAGTCGGGCTCACCGGCGCCGAAGCCGATCACCGGGCGCCCGGCGGCCTTCAGGGCCTTGGCCTTGGCATCCACGGCGAGGGTGGCGGACTCGGAGATCGCGCCGACTCGGGCGGAGACCCGGCGCTCGGTGGGAGGGGTTGCAGCGCTCATGGGGCCCATCGTTTCAGACTGGAAACGCCCCCGGCACGCGGGTTTCACAGACTGAACAACGAGAGAACAACCGTCCGTATCCGGACCCCTCGCCGGTCGATCTTCGGCGGACAAAGCCCGTACGGACACTTTCTGTTCGACGACCGGCCCCGGACCACGTACACTCTCACCTCGTTGGCCTTCAGCGGGCGCACTCATCCGATGCACACCGAGCATCCGGGTGGATGCGGTACGTTGGGGGAAACAAAGGGTCGTAGCTCAATTGGTAGAGCACTGGTCTCCAAAACCAGCGGTTGGGGGTTCAAGTCCCTCCGGCCCTGCTACACACACCTTCGCCAGGATGTGTGCGCATGTACGTACCGCAATGCACCGCCGTGCGGCTCAACCGGGCGCGGCACGGCCACGACCCGGAATCAGGTGAGGACGAGTGACGGACGCCGTGGGCTCCATCGACATGCCTGATGCCGAGGCGCCCGAGTCTCAGAAGAAGGCCCGCAAGGGCGGTAAGCGTGCCAAGAAGGGCCCGCTGAAGCGCCTTGCCACTTTCTACCGCCAGATCATCGCGGAGCTCCGCAAGGTCGTCTGGCCGACTCGCAATCAGTTGACGACGTACACCACAGTGGTGATTGTCTTCGTCGTCATCATGATTGGCCTGGTGACCGTGATTGACTATGGGCTCAACCACGCCGCCAAGTACGTCTTCGGCTGAGCCGAGAGCGAAGGGCGCCGTCACCGGCGCCCCCTTTCGCGTGTTCCACCCCCATGTATCCAGGAAGAAGCAGCCACCGTGTCTGACCCGAACCTGAACGATGCCAGCGAGTCGGTCGAGTCCGTTGACGACGAGCTCGACATCGTCGAGGGCGCGGACGTCGTGGACGAGTTCGAGGCTGCCGATGCCGCCGCCGGCGAGCCCGCCGAGGAAGCGGCCCTGCACGTCGAGGACGAGTCCGGTGAGGACGTCGAGGACGAGGACGTTCCCGACGAGGCCCTCGCCGAAGACGCCGAGGAAGGCGACGAGGAAGAGGCCGAAGAAGAGGCCGAGCCCGTCGACCCCGTCACCGCACTGCGCGAGGAGCTGCGCACGCTCCCGGGCGAGTGGTACGTCATCCACACGTACGCCGGTTACGAGAACCGCGTGAAGACCAACCTCGAGCAGCGCGCCGTCTCGCTGAACGTCGAGGACTTCATCTTCCAGGCCGAGGTGCCGCAGGAAGAAGTCGCGCAGATCAAGAACGGCGAGCGCAAGACGATCAAGCAGAACAAGCTCCCGGGCTACGTCCTGGTCCGCATGGACCTGACGAACGAGTCCTGGGGTGTCGTCCGCAACACTCCCGGTGTCACCGGCTTCGTGGGCAACGCCTACGACCCGTACCCGCTGACGCTGGACGAGATCGTCAAGATGCTCGCCCCGGAGGCCGAGGAGAAGGCCGCCCGTGAGGCCGCCGAGGCCGAGGGCAAGCCCGCTCCGCAGCGCAAGGTCGAGGTCCAGGTGCTGGACTTCGAGGTCGGCGACTCGGTCACCGTCACGGACGGCCCGTTCGCCACGCTGCAGGCGACCATCAACGAGATCAACGCCGACTCCAAGAAGGTCAAGGGCCTGGTGGAGATCTTCGGTCGCGAGACCCCGGTCGAGCTTTCGTTCGACCAGATCCAGAAGAACTGACACCTTCTGGACGTACGTCTTCCGAACAGGTCAGACGGGCTCACGCAGCCCGTCTGACCTGCTCGGTTTTTGGCCGCGCATGGATACCCGTTATCGTTGTGCGGTATGCCTCCATCCGGATGAACCGGGCGGAAGCTGAAAACTCTCACTAGGACCCGGAGAGAGCACATGCCTCCCAAGAAGAAGAAGGTCACGGGGCTTATCAAGCTCCAGATCCAGGCCGGCGCGGCCAACCCGGCTCCGCCGGTCGGCCCGGCGCTGGGCCAGCACGGCGTCAACATCATGGAGTTCTGCAAGGCCTACAACGCCGCGACCGAGTCGCAGCGCGGTTGGGTCATCCCGGTGGAGATCACGGTCTACGAAGACCGCTCCTTCACCTTCATCACCAAGACTCCGCCGGCCGCCAAGATGATCCTCAAGGCCGCGGGTGTCGAGAAGGGCTCCGGCGAGCCGCACAAGACCAAGGTCGCCAAGATCACCCAGGCGCAGGTCCGTGAGATCGCCACCACGAAGATGCCCGACCTCAACGCCAACGACCTGGACGCCGCGTCGAAGATCATCGCCGGCACCGCCCGTTCCATGGGCATCACGGTCGAGGGCTGACACCCACCTTCGTAGGAACCATGCGGCGTGAGCCGCACGTGGCAGGGCCTGCTCGGTCCGTACCACGACTCCTCAGAACACATCAGGAGCAGTAGTGAGCAAGCGCAGCAAGTCTCTCCGCGCTGCGGACGCCAAGATCGACCGGGAGAAGCTCTACGCCCCGCTCGAGGCCGTCCGTCTCGCCAAGGAGACCTCCACGAGCAAGTTCGACGGCACCGTCGAGGTCGCCTTCCGCCTGGGTGTAGACCCGCGCAAGGCCGACCAGATGGTCCGCGGCACCGTGAACCTCCCGCACGGCACCGGTAAGACCGCCCGGGTCCTGGTCTTCGCGACCGGTGACCGTGCCGAGGCCGCACTCGCCGCGGGCGCCGACATCGTCGGCTCCGACGAGCTCATCGACGAGGTGTCGAAGGGCCGTCTGGACTTCGACGCCGTCGTCGCCACCCCGGACCTCATGGGCAAGGTCGGCCGTCTGGGCCGTGTCCTCGGCCCGCGTGGTCTGATGCCGAACCCGAAGACCGGCACCGTGACCCCGGACGTGGCCAAGGCCGTGACCGAGATCAAGGGCGGCAAGATCGAGTTCCGCGTCGACAAGCACTCGAACCTGCACTTCATCATCGGCAAGACCTCCTTCGACGAGGCCAAGCTGGTGGAGAACTACGGCGCCGCGCTGGACGAGATCCTTCGTCTGAAGCCGTCCGCCGCCAAGGGTCGCTACATCAAGAAGGCCGCGATCAGCACCACGATCGGCCCCGGCGTTCCGGTCGACCCGAACCGCACCCGCAACCTCCTCGTCGAGGAGGACCCGGCCGCCGTCTGAGCCTTCCGCTCACCACGGTGACCGCGTCGCATACGCGTTCTTGGCACGGGCCCCGCAACCTTTCGAGGTGCGGGGCCCGTCCCCATTCTTGGATACGTGTGTCAGTGGGCTGCGTTAGCGTGCAGCTCTCAGGATTCGCATAGGGGTGGGACGAATGAAGAGCACGCGCGTGCGCCGAGTGACCCTTTCGATCGCGCTGGTGAGCGCGCTGGCAGGGGTGGCCGCCTGTTCCTCGGGCTCCTCCGGAGGCTCCGGCAAGGACGACAAGGCGGCCCAGGGCACCACTCACGTCAGCCCCATAGCGGCCCTGCAGTCCGCGGAGAAGTCCACCGACGGCGCCGACTCCGCCAGGATCGAGTCCACGACGAGCCTGGGCACGCTGATGTCCATGAAGTCGGACGGCTCCATGGGCTGGGGCAACGGCCTCACCGGTGACATGACGATCACGTACACCGGCGGCACGATGGCCGAGACGATGCGCAAGACGGGCAGCACTTCCATGCAGGCCCGCTATCTGTCGGACGCCTACTACGCCAGGATGGGCGAGGCGTTCGCCAAGCAGGTGGGCGGCAAGCACTGGATCAAGTACGCGTACGACGACCTGGCGAAGCTCGCGGGTGGCTCCGGCGCGTTCCTGAAGGACCAGATGCAGAACAACTCGCCGAACCAGTCGGTGAAGCTCCTGCTGGCCTCCGGCGACGTGAAGAAGGTCGGCGACGAGACGGTCCGCGGCGAGAAGACCACGCACTACGCGGGCACGGTCGACGTCTCGGACCTCGCGGCCAAGAGCTCGCACCTCACCGCGAGCCAACTCGCCGACCTGAAGAAGCAGTTCACCCAGGCCGGCATCACGACGGAGGACGTCGACATCTGGGTCGACGGCAAGGACCTGCTCGTCAAGGCGGTCTCCAAGGGCGAGATGTCGAGCGGCACGATGTCCTCCACGACGTACTACAGCGACTACGGAGTGAAGGTCTCCGCCGTGGCGCCCCCGGCGAGCGACACGGCCGACTTCAAGGACCTGCTGAAGACGCAGGGACTGACGCCGGGCAGCGGCGACACCTCGAGCGGGTCGGGCACCACGAGCTGAGGCTCCAGGCGCCTGGAGGACCGGGTGCCCAGGTGCCCAGAGGTCCAGGTACCAAGAAACTCGAATACCAAGAAACTCAAAAGAATTCAGGAGACGCTCGAACCTCCCTGGGCTACGCTGCTGGCGCAGTCTGTGTATCGCTCATGTGTTCCCTGGGGGGATCCTGATGTTTTCTGTGCGTGACTCCGTACGACACGGAGCGGCGGGGGCCGCACTCGCGGCCCTGGTCCTCGGAGGGGGCGCCGTCGCCTGCGCGAAGGGCGACGAGGCGCCGAAGATGACGCCCGCGGCGGCCGTGGCCAAGGCGGCGAAGAACAGTGAGGCCATCACCTCGCTCAGCTACCGGATGACCGGCAAGGTCCCGGAGACCGGCCGCGTCGAGGCCCAGGCGTCGATGAGCATGAAGCCGCTGGCCATGAGCATGAAGATGACCGCTCTCGACCAGGGCGCCGACGGCAAGATGGAGATCCGGGTCGTCGACGGGGCGATGTACCTGGGCGGGGGCGCGGCCGCCGCCAAGGAGATGGACGGCAAGAGCTGGATGAAGTTCGACATCTCCGGGATGGCCAAGGGCGCCGACGGCTCCGCGGGCATCGACGCGAGCAAGCTCTCCGACCAGGCCGGCCAGGACCCGTCCCAGGAGTCCACCTACCTGACCGGCTCCAAGGACGTGAAGAAGGTCGGCACCGAGAAGATCGACGGCGTGCAGACCACCCACTACAACGGCACGGTCACCCTCGACGAACTCCGCGCCGAGCTCAAGAAGAAGGACAAGGCGACGCGGGACAAGCGCGTGAAGAGCCTGAAGCAGTACGAGGAGCTGGGCGCCGACAAGCTCACGATGGACATGTGGGTCGGGCCGGACGACCACACCAAGCAGGTCCGGGTGCGCGCCGCCTCCGACAAGGGCCCGCTCGACATGACCATGGTCTTCCTCGACTACAACAAGCCGGTGACGGTGAAGGCCCCGCCCGCCAAGGACACCGTCGACCTCGCGCAGCTGATGAAGGACGCCCAGAAGGGCTGATCCGGCACTGAACCGCCGCTGAGCCGAGGCGCCGTGGGGCGCCGGGCCGAGGCGCCGTCGAGTGCCGGGACGAGGCGCTGTCGAGCGGATTTGCTTGACAGCGACCGCGTCACGTACTGTTCCCCAGAAGCCAAAGACCGCTGGTCGTTGCCTTGCGCTCGCAAGAGGGCAGGGCGGCCGAAGGATCCGCTGAAACTGCGGACGACCCGCGTAGGTGACCGTGGATGTGCTCCCGGAGTTCGCTTGCCCAGCTTGCGGACGTACCGGTCGAGCTACGCCCCGTGCGCCTGCGCCGGGGCGTTTCGTTTTGCCCAGCCCCTTCTGAGCGGTCCTCATCACCCGGAAGGAGGCCGACGCTCTATGGCAAGGCCCGACAAGGCTGCCGCGGTAGCCGAGCTCGCGGACCAGTTCCGCAGCTCGAACGCCGCTGTGCTGACCGAGTACCGGGGTCTCACCGTGGCGCAGCTCAAGACGCTGCGCCGTTCGCTCGGTGAAGACGCCCAGTACGCCGTGGTGAAGAACACGCTGACCAAGATTGCGGCCAACGAGGCCGGGATCTCCACGCTCGACGACCTGTTCAACGGTCCGACGGCGGTCGCGTTCATCACCGGTGACCCGGTGGTGTCCGCGAAGGGTCTTCGTGACTTCGCCAAGGACAACCCCAACCTCGTCATCAAGGGCGGTGTCCTTGACGGCAAGGCGCTGTCCGCCGACGAGATCAAGAAGCTTGCGGACCTCGAGTCCCGCGAGGTTCTGCTCGCCAAGCTGGCGGGTGCCTTCAAGGGCAAGCAGACTCAGGCTGCCCAGCTCTTCCAGGCGCTCCCCTCGAAGCTCGTCCGCACCGTGGACGCTCTTCGTGCCAAGCAGGCCGAGCAGGGCGGTGCCGAGTAATTCGGCTCGCGCATTGACCGCCGCCTGAACAGTTCCGTCTAGGCAGTGGTCGCAGCGGGCCGAAAGTACGCCCGCCTCACATGTACATCCGGCACCAGCCGAATAAGTGGAAGGATCGCCCATCATGGCGAAGCTCAGCCAGGAAGACCTGCTCGCGCAGTTCGAGGACATGACCCTCATCGAGCTCTCCGAGTTCGTGAAGGCGTTCGAGGAGAAGTTCGACGTCACCGCCGCCGCTGCGGTCGCCGTCGCCGGTCCGGCCGGCCCCGCCGCCGCTGCCGAGGCCGTCGAGGAGCAGGACGAGTTCGACGTCATCCTCACGGGTGCCGGCGAGAAGAAGATCCAGGTCATCAAGGTCGTGCGTGAGCTGACCTCCCTGGGTCTGAAGGAGGCCAAGGACCTCGTGGACGGCGCCCCGAAGCCCGTTCTCGAGAAGGTCGCCAAGGAGGCCGCCGAGAAGGCTGCCGAGTCCCTCAAGGGCGCCGGCGCCTCCGTCGAGGTCAAGTAGTCCCACGGGCCCGCTGAGGGCCCCTCGCGAGCTGATACAGGGCCACTAGTGGGCCTGTAACGCTGACGCACCGAAGAGCGATCACCCAACTGGGTGGTCGCTCTTCGGGGTTCCTGGGGGTCCGGTGGCGGCTGCCTTGCACTGTCGGTGGCGACGAGTATGGTGATCTTCGTTGTGCCTCCGGCCGAGCCCGTGACGGGCTGCTAGACGGGCTGCAAGACAGGTTGCACGTGACGATCGCGGCACTTGCTTAGGGCATGGGGGGCCTTGACGAACCGCACGCAGCGCGCAATTCTCAGGACGCGTCGTCACAACGATCCGGATCCGAGGCATGGATCGGTGGCGAAGAGGGCAGTATCGATGTGCATTGAGGGCGTGGCTTGCCGCAGGTGTTGAGAACAACGATGGTCTCTAAAAACCGGGACTGGACATCAGTGGGCCTAGTGGCTACACTGACCCTTTGCGCTGCCTGTTAGCTGCCTCCTGCCCGTCACCAGGGGCATGCCCTCGCGTGAGCACCGATGACTAGATCATCCCTGACCTGGCCTTTTGGCTGAATCGGGAACGGACTGTCTCTGTGCCCACAGTGGGGGGCCGGTACGCGCGTAGTGAGTCCGAGCCCTCGGAAGGACCCCCTCTTGGCCGCCTCGCGCACTGCCTCGACCGCGAATACGAACAACGGCGCCAGCACCGCCCCGCTGCGCATCTCCTTTGCAAAGATCAAGGAGCCCCTCGAGGTTCCGAACCTTCTTGCGCTGCAAACCGAGAGCTTCGACTGGCTGCTCGGCAACGACGCGTGGAAGGCTCGTGTCGAGGCGGCTCTGGACAACGGACAGGACGTCCCCACGAAGTCCGGTCTGGAGGAGATCTTCGAGGAGATCTCTCCGATCGAGGACTTCTCCGGGTCGATGTCCCTGACGTTCCGGGACCACCGCTTCGAGCCCCCGAAGAACTCCATCGACGAGTGCAAGGACCGCGACTTCACGTACGCGGCCCCGCTCTTCGTCACCGCCGAGTTCACCAACAACGAGACCGGCGAGATCAAGTCCCAGACGGTCTTCATGGGCGACTTCCCGCTCATGACCAACAAGGGCACCTTCGTCATCAACGGCACCGAGCGTGTCGTGGTGTCGCAGCTGGTCCGCTCGCCGGGCGTCTACTTCGACTCCTCGATCGACAAGACGTCCGACAAGGACATCTTCTCCGCGAAGGTCATCCCGTCCCGGGGTGCCTGGCTGGAGATGGAGATCGACAAGCGCGACATGGTCGGTGTCCGCATCGACCGCAAGCGCAAGCAGTCCGTCACCGTTCTCCTGAAGGCTCTCGGTTGGACGACCGAGCAGATCCTCGAGGAGTTCGGCGAGTACGAGTCCATGCGCGCCACCCTGGAGAAGGACCACACCCAGGGCCAGGACGACGCGCTGCTCGACATCTACCGCAAGCTGCGTCCGGGCGAGCCCCCGACCCGCGAGGCCGCGCAGACGCTTCTTGAGAACCTCTACTTCAACCCGAAGCGCTACGACCTCGCGAAGGTCGGCCGCTACAAGGTCAACAAGAAGCTGGGCGGCGAGGCCCCGCTGGACGCCGGGATCCTGACCGTCGAGGACATCATCTCGACGATCAAGTACCTGGTGAAGCTGCACGCCGGTGAGACCGAGACCGTCGGTGACAACGGCACGCAGATCGTCGTCGAGACGGACGACATCGACCACTTCGGCAACCGTCGTCTGCGCAACGTCGGCGAGCTCATCCAGAACCAGGTCCGCACGGGTCTGGCTCGTATGGAGCGCGTCGTCCGCGAGCGCATGACGACTCAGGACGTCGAGGCGATCACGCCGCAGACCCTGATCAACATCCGGCCGGTCGTCGCCTCCATCAAGGAGTTCTTCGGCACCAGCCAGCTGTCGCAGTTCATGGACCAGAACAACCCGCTGTCGGGTCTCACCCACAAGCGCCGTCTGTCGGCTCTTGGCCCGGGTGGTCTCTCCCGTGAGCGGGCCGGCTTCGAGGTCCGTGACGTGCACCCCTCGCACTACGGCCGCATGTGCCCGATCGAGACCCCTGAAGGCCCGAACATCGGTCTGATCGGCTCGCTCGCCTCCTACGGCCGCGTCAACGCGTTCGGTTTCGTCGAGACGCCGTACCGCAAGGTCACCGGCGGTGTCGTCACCGACGAGGTCGACTACCTCACGGCCGACGAAGAGGACCGATTCGTCATCGCGCAGGCCAACGCGCCGCTGACGGACGAGCTCCGCTTCGAGGAGTCCCGCGTCCTGGTCCGCCGTCGTGGTGGAGAGGTCGACTACGTCCCCGGTGAGGACGTCGACTACATGGACGTCTCGCCGCGCCAGATGGTGTCGGTCGCGACCGCCATGATCCCGTTCCTCGAGCACGACGACGCCAACCGTGCCCTCATGGGCGCGAACATGATGCGCCAGGCCGTGCCGCTCATCAAGTCCGAGGCGCCGCTGGTCGGCACCGGCATGGAGTACCGCTGTGCGGTCGACGCCGGTGACGTACTGAAGTCGGAGAAGGACGGTGTGGTCCAGGAGGTCTCCGCGGACTACGTCACCACCGCCAACGACGACGGCACGTACACCACGTACCGCCTGCACAAGTTCTCCCGCTCGAACCAGGGCACCTCCGTCAACCAGAAGGTTGTCGTGGACGAGGGCGCCCGGGTCATCGCCGGTCAGGTTCTGGCCGACGGCCCGGCGACCGAGAACGGCGAGATGGCGCTCGGCAAGAACCTGCTCGTGGCGTTCATGCCGTGGGAGGGTCACAACTACGAGGACGCGATCATCCTGTCGCAGCGCCTCGTGCAGGACGACGTCCTCTCCTCGATCCACATCGAGGAGCACGAGGTCGACGCCCGTGACACCAAGCTCGGCCCCGAGGAGATCACCCGGGACATCCCGAACGTCTCCGAGGAGGTCCTCGCCGACCTCGACGAGCGCGGCATCATCCGCATCGGTGCCGAGGTCGTCGCCGGCGACATCCTGGTCGGCAAGGTCACGCCCAAGGGTGAGACCGAGCTGACCCCGGAGGAGCGCCTGCTCCGCGCGATCTTCGGTGAGAAGGCGCGCGAGGTGCGCGACACCTCGCTGAAGGTGCCGCACGGCGAGATCGGCAAGGTCATCGGCGTCCGCGTCTTCGACCGTGAAGAGGGCGACGAGCTGCCGCCGGGCGTGAACCAGCTGGTTCGTGTCTACGTGGCGCAGAAGCGCAAGATCACGGATGGTGACAAGCTCGCCGGCCGTCACGGCAACAAGGGTGTCATCTCCAAGATCCTGCCGATCGAGGACATGCCGTTCCTGGAGGACGGCACCCCGGTCGACATCATCCTCAACCCGCTCGGTGTCCCGTCCCGAATGAACCCGGGACAGGTGCTGGAGATCCACCTCGGCTGGCTCGCCAGCCGCGGCTGGGACGTCTCCGGTCTCGCGGACGACTGGGCGCAGCGCCTGCAGGCCATCGAGGCCGACGTGGTCGCCCCCGGCACCAACGTCGCCACCCCCGTCTTCGACGGTGCGCGTGAGGACGAGCTGGCCGGTCTGCTGAACCACACGATCCCGAACCGTGACGGCGAGCGCATGGTGCTTCCGTCCGGCAAGGCGCCGCTGTTCGACGGCCGCTCCGGCGAGCCGTTCCCGGAGCCGATCTCGGTCGGCTACATGTACATCCTCAAGCTCCACCACCTGGTCGACGACAAGCTGCACGCCCGCTCGACCGGTCCGTACTCGATGATCACCCAGCAGCCGCTGGGTGGTAAGGCTCAGTTCGGTGGCCAGCGCTTCGGTGAGATGGAGGTGTGGGCGCTGGAGGCGTACGGCGCCGCTTACGCCCTCCAGGAGCTGCTGACCATCAAGTCCGACGACGTGACCGGCCGCGTGAAGGTCTACGAGGCCATCGTCAAGGGCGAGAACATCCCCGAGCCCGGCATCCCCGAGTCCTTCAAGGTGCTCATCAAGGAGATGCAGTCTCTCTGCCTCAACGTGGAGGTGCTGTCCAGCGACGGTATGTCCATCGAAATGCGTGACACCGACGAGGACGTCTTCCGCGCGGCGGAGGAGCTCGGCATCGACCTGTCCCGGCGCGAGCCGAGCAGCGTCGAAGAGGTCTGACGGGAGTTCGGCGGGCCTTTGACCACCTGTGGAAAAGGTGACAAAGGCCTGCCGGCCCCAGGACCCCCGTTTCAGACCCCAAGACTTACAACCCTGAGAGGGATTGACGCATAGTGCTCGACGTCAACTTCTTCGATGAGCTCCGGATCGGTCTGGCCACCGCTGACGACATCCGTCAGTGGAGCCACGGCGAGGTCAAGAAGCCCGAGACCATCAACTACCGCACCCTCAAGCCCGAAAAGGACGGACTCTTCTGCGAGAAGATCTTCGGTCCGACCCGGGACTGGGAGTGCTACTGCGGTAAGTACAAGCGTGTCCGCTTCAAGGGCATCATCTGTGAGCGCTGCGGCGTCGAGGTCACTCGCGCCAAGGTGCGTCGTGAGCGGATGGGCCACATCGAGCTGGCCGCTCCCGTCACCCACATCTGGTACTTCAAGGGCGTTCCGTCGCGTCTGGGCTACCTGCTCGACCTCGCCCCGAAGGACCTCGAGAAGGTCATCTACTTCGCCGCGTACATGATCACGTTCGTCGACGAGGAGCGCCGCACCCGCGACCTGCCCTCGCTGGAGGCGCATGTCTCCGTCGAGCGTCAGCAGATCGAGAACCGTCGCGACGCCGACCTCGAGGCCCGCGCCAAGAAGCTCGAGACCGACCTGGCCGAGCTCGAGGCCGAGGGTGCCAAGGCCGACGTGCGCCGCAAGGTGCGCGAGGGTGCCGAGCGTGAGATGAAGCAGCTGCGTGACCGTTCGCAGCGCGAGATCGACCGTCTCGACGAGGTGTGGACCCGCTTCAAGAACCTGAAGGTCCAGGACCTCGAGGGCGACGAGCTCCTCTACCGCGAGCTGCGTGACCGCTTCGGCACGTACTTCGACGGTTCGATGGGTGCCGCGGCGCTGCAGAAGCGCCTGGAGTCCTTCGACCTCGACGAGGAGGCCGAGCGCCTTCGCGAGATCATCCGCACCGGCAAGGGCCAGAAGAAGACCCGTGCGCTCAAGCGCCTCAAGGTCGTCTCCGCGTTCCTGCAGACCAGCAACAGCCCCAAGGGCATGGTGCTCGACTGCGTGCCGGTCATCCCGCCGGACCTGCGTCCGATGGTGCAGCTGGACGGTGGCCGCTTCGCGACCTCCGACCTGAACGACCTGTACCGCCGCGTGATCAACCGCAACAACCGTCTGAAGCGACTCCTTGACCTCGGTGCCCCCGAGATCATCGTGAACAACGAGAAGCGCATGCTTCAGGAGGCCGTCGACGCGCTCTTCGACAACGGCCGTCGTGGTCGCCCGGTCACGGGCCCCGGCAACCGTCCGCTGAAGTCCCTCAGCGACATGCTGAAGGGCAAGCAGGGTCGATTCCGTCAGAACCTGCTCGGCAAGCGTGTGGACTACTCCGCGCGTTCCGTGATCGTCGTCGGTCCGCAGCTGAAGCTGCACCAGTGTGGTCTGCCCAAGGCCATGGCGCTGGAGCTCTTCAAGCCGTTCGTGATGAAGCGCCTGGTCGACCTGAACCACGCGCAGAACATCAAGAGCGCCAAGCGGATGGTCGAGCGCGGCCGCACGGTCGTGTACGACGTCCTGGAAGAGGTCATCGCCGAGCACCCGGTTCTGCTGAACCGTGCGCCCACGCTGCACCGCCTCGGCATCCAGGCCTTCGAGCCGCAGCTGGTCGAGGGCAAGGCCATCCAGATCCACCCGCTCGTCTGCACCGCGTTCAACGCGGACTTCGACGGTGACCAGATGGCCGTCCACCTGCCGCTCTCCGCGGAGGCGCAGGCCGAGGCCCGCATCCTGATGCTGTCCTCGAACAACATCCTCAAGCCCGCCGACGGCCGCCCGGTCACGATGCCGACCCAGGACATGGTCCTCGGTCTGTTCTTCCTGACCACGGACGGCGAGCTGCGCGACGTCAAGGGCGAGGGCCGTGCCTTCGGCTCCACCGCCGAGGCGACGATGGCGTTCGACGCCGGGGAGCTCGCGCTCCAGTCGGCCGTCGACATCCGCTTCCCGGTGGGCACCATCCCGCCGCGCGGCTGGACCCCGCCGGCGCAGGAGGAGGGCGAGCCCGAGTGGCAGCAGGGTGACACCTTCCGCCTCCGTACGACTCTGGGCCGTGCGCTCTTCAACGAGCTGCTGCCCGAGGACTACCCGTTCGTCGACTACTCGGTGGGCAAGAAGCAGCTCTCCGAGATCGTCAACGACCTGGCCGAGCGCTACCCCAAGGTCATCGTGGCGGCGACGCTCGACAACCTGAAGGCGGCGGGCTTCTACTGGGCGACCCGTTCCGGCGTCACCGTGGCCATCTCCGACGTCGTCGTTCCCGAGGCGAAGAAGGAGATCGTCAAGGGCTACGAGGCGCAGGACGAGAAGGTCCAGAAGCAGTACGAGCGCGGTCTGATCACCAAGGAAGAGCGCACTCAGGAGCTCATCGCGATCTGGACCAAGGCGACCAACGAGGTTGCCGAGGCGATGAACGCGAACTTCCCGAAGACGAACCCCATCTTCATGATGGTCGACTCGGGTGCCCGAGGAAACATGATGCAGATGCGTCAGATCGCCGGTATGCGTGGTCTGGTGTCGAACGCCAAGAACGAGACGATCCCGCGTCCGATCAAGGCCTCCTTCCGTGAGGGCCTGTCGGTGCTGGAGTACTTCATCTCGACGCACGGTGCTCGTAAGGGTCTGGCGGACACGGCTCTGCGTACCGCCGACTCGGGTTACCTCACCCGTCGTCTGGTCGACGTCTCCCAGGACGTCATCATCCGCGAGGAGGACTGCGGCACCGACCGTGGCCTCAAGCTGCACATCGCGGAGCGCGGCGCGGACGGTGTCCTGCGCAAGGCTGAGAACGTCGAGACCAGCGTGTACGCACGTGCGCTGGCCGAGGACATCACCGTCGACGGCAGGGTGCTGGCCCCGGCCAACACCGACCTCGGCGACGTCCTCATCGACGAGCTGGTCAAGCACGGCATCGAGGAGGTCAAGACCCGTTCGGTCCTGACCTGCGAGTCCGCCGTCGGCACCTGCGCCATGTGCTACGGCCGTTCGCTGGCCACCGGCAAGCTGGTCGACATCGGTGAGGCGGTCGGCATCATCGCCGCCCAGTCCATCGGTGAGCCCGGTACCCAGCTGACGATGCGTACCTTCCACACCGGTGGTGTGGCCGGTGACGACATCACCCAGGGTCTGCCCCGTGTCGTCGAGCTCTTCGAGGCTCGTACGCCGAAGGGTGTCGCCCCGATCTCCGAGGCCTCCGGCCGCGTGCGGATCGAGGAGACCGAGAAGACCAAGAAGCTCGTCGTCACCCCGGACGACGGCAGCGACGAGACGGCGTTCCCGATCTCGAAGCGTGCCCGGCTCCTGGTGTCCGAGGGCGAGCACGTCGAGGTGGGCCAGAAGCTCACCGTGGGTGCCACCAACCCGCACGACGTGCTGCGCATCCTGGGTCAGCGTGCCGTCCAGGTCCACCTGGTCGGCGAGGTCCAGAAGGTCTACAACTCGCAGGGTGTGTCGATCCACGACAAGCACATCGAGATCATCATCCGGCAGATGCTGCGCCGGGTGACGATCATCGAGTCGGGCGACGCGGAGCTGCTGCCCGGCGAGCTGGTCGAGCGCTCGAAGTTCGAGACCGAGAACCGTCGTGTGGTCCAGGAAGGCGGCCACCCGGCCTCCGGCCGTCCGCAGCTGATGGGTATCACCAAGGCCTCGCTGGCGACCGAGTCGTGGCTGTCGGCGGCGTCCTTCCAGGAGACGACCAGGGTTCTGACGGACGCGGCGATCAACGCCAAGTCCGACTCCCTGATCGGCCTCAAGGAGAACGTCATCATCGGTAAGCTCATCCCGGCCGGTACGGGTCTGTCCCGCTACCGCAACATCCGGGTCGAGCCGACCGAGGAGGCCAAGGCCGCGATGTACTCGGCCGTCGGCTACGACGACATCGACTACTCGCCGTTCGGCACCGGCTCCGGCCAGGCCGTTCCGCTGGAGGACTACGACTACGGTCCGTACAACCAGTAAGGCGTACGTCTGAAGTACTGAAGGGCGGCCACTCCGTTTCGTACGGGGTGGCCGCCCTTCGGCGTTGTCAGGGGTCAGCGGCTGAGCTGGAGGTAGGGCTCCAGGGCCTGGAGCCGGGTGTAGTTGTCCGGGTGTGTGGTCAGCAGCTTGGCCAGGCCGCCCGGTTCCTTGAGCTGCCTTCCCTGCGCCGCGGCTTGCGCCTTCACGGCGTCCTCCTGGGCCTGGAAGTGGTACAGGACCTGCGCCAGCTGGGGTGCGAAGCCGAGGTCGGCCGCCTGCCGGTCGGCACGCAGCTCGCCCTGGCGACCCACGTAGGCGAGCAGATAGGGGGCGACGACGAGCGGCACGGTGATGTACCAGGCGGCTACGAACCCGCCGATCACGAACATCCCGATGAAGAGGTAGACCATCCCGGTCGCGGCGAGTGAGAAGACGCTCGCGACCCGGATCGCGACCCGGGCGATGCCCCGCATGAAGGCCCAGGCGATCCGGCCGGGCAGCGAGTACCAGTAGCCGAGCAGGCCCGTCCAGGCGTGACCGCCGGTGTGGTGGCCGAGTTCATGGGCGAGTACGGCGGCGAGGTTGCTGCTGGGGATCTCGTTCAGCGCGTACGTCGTGACGCCGACGACATGGCCGGCGGCCGCCACGGCGTTCAGGTCCGTGCTGTTCTCCACCATCAGCTCGTACGTGTGTGCCTCGACGCCCGCGCGGGCGGTGACCTCGCGCCAGATGGGCTCCAGACGGGCCCGCTCCTGGGCGAGCGGCACCCTGAGCTTCATCACGTGCCGGGCGAAGGCCAGCTCGGTGGGCCGGTGGAAGACGAGCGCCCCGGAGGCCAGCCAGGCGAGGATGACCAGCCAGCCCATGGCCGTGCCGAGGATTCCCACGGCGAAGGAGGCGACCACGGCGAGGCTCACCAGGAAACCCGGCACCTGGACCGCCAGCTGTCCGATCGCGGTGGCGTCGGCACCGCGCTGGTGTGCGGCCACGTGGACGCGGGAGCCCGCGTGCCGGTAGTCGAGGTCGTCGGGTGCGGGGGCCTCCGGCGGTGCTGGAGGTACTGGCGGTGCCGCGGGTGAGGCGGCGGGGGGCGTTTGCACGGGGGGCGTCTGTGGCGGGATGTAGAGCGGTGCGGTGGCGGTGGGGGGCTGCGGGCCGCTCGGGTACGTGGGCGTGGCCCCCGGATGGGCGGGCGGCGCCGCGGGGTACGAAGGTGCGGCCCCGGCCCCCGGGTACCGGGGTGCGCCGCCCGGATAGGACGGGGGCGCGGGGGCCTCCGGGTACAGGGGCGGAGTGGCGGCGCCGGGATAGGAGGGCGGGGGCGCGGGGGCCTCCGGGTACAGGGGCGGAGTGGCGGCCCCGGGATACGGGGGCGGGGGAGTGGCGGCCCCGGGATAAGAGGGCGGGGGAGCGGCGGCCTCGGGATACGGCGGCGGAGTAGAGGCTGCCCCGGGGTACGGCGGCGGAGTAGAGGCGGACCCGGGGTACGGCGGCGGGGGTGCGGGTGTGCCCGGGTACGGGGGGTCCGGGTAGACGGGGCCGGGCTCCGGGGCGGCCGGGTCTGGCGGGTAGGACAAGGTGGGGCTCCTTCAGGATGGGGACGTCAGCCGATGAGCAGCCCGGCGGGAAGCAGCACCGTGCCCGCGCAGAAGGCGATCAGGCCGGTGCGGATCCACTGGTGCTTGCGGGCGGCGATACGGCTGGTCTCGGTGAGCGCCGCGGTGAGTCCGGCGGCGGGGTCGCGGTCGGTGTCGGCGAGAGCGGTCGCCAACTGACCTTCACGTACGGCTTGTTGGATGTCGCCGAAGAAGCAGAGGGGCCGGCCCGGGGCCCATGAGCTGGCGCGGTACCGGGGGAGCACCGCGAGCAGCAGCGCGAACAGGGCGAAGGCGAGGGCCAGGGCGCCGGTCCACCAGACGGCCGTACCGGGCGCGGAGAGCGAACTCGGTGACCAGTTCCGTCCGGCCAGCAGCCCGCTGAACACCCCCGCCGTCATCCCGAGCGCCGCCACGAGCACGGACGCCTTGCTGTCGGCCCGGGCGATCTCGCCCCGCAGCTCCTCCAGCAGCCGTTCGGCGGTTCTGGTGCCGGGAGCGGTGGTGGTCACTCCGGTCCCGCCCCGGGGGACTCCGGAGCCGTGGGCTGGGGAGAGGGCGGCGGATACGCGGAGGGCGCGGGCGGAATGACGGGCGTGGGAGCCACGGCCGGGGGCGGCGGGGCCTGGTCGTAGGGGCTGCCGGCGGCGGGCGCGGGCGGGGCCGGGGGCTCGGCCTGGTACGGCCCCGACGGTACGGTTCCGGGCGCGGCCGGGACGTACGGCTGGTGGGACACGGGCGGCCCCGGCGGGGTGTAGGGGGCGCCCGGTAACCCTCCGGGGGCCGGAGCGCCGACATAGGGCTGGGCGGCGGCTCCGTACGGCTGTGAGGGCTCGTACGGCTGTGCGGCGGCGTACGGCTGCGAGGGGTCGTAAGGCGGCTGCGGTACGCCCCCGGGCGGCGGCGCCGGTCGGCCGGGAACCGGCGGCTGCGGCGGGGGCTCCTGGCGGCTGTTCAGTTCCTTGACGACGCGCAGGGTGGAGCGGGCCGACTCGGCCTTCTGGTAGTCCTCCAGGGTGTCTCCGGCGATCAGCTCCAGCTGGCTCTCGATGGCGGAGAGCTGGTCCTTCTGGAGGGCGTTGATGACCATCCGGGTGTCCTGGGGGTGCGCGGCGAGGTGGAAGGCCCACTGGGCGACGCCTCCGTGTTGCAGGTGGTATTGGTAGAAGGCGATCTTCTGGGCCATCAGCTCCTGGGACTGGTGCTGGCGCAGCACCTCCAGCTCGTGCAGCTGCTGGGCCTGGCGCAGCCGGTACTCGTGCTCGGGGTCGAGCATGTCGGCCTCGTAGCGCAGCGCCCGTTTGCGCCGTCTGTGCGCGATCGCGTCGTCGTCCAGACGCAGCCGCACCGCGCATGTGACCGCGAGCCCGATGCCGTCGGCGAAGACGCCGCTCTCGATCGCGTACTGGACCTCGGCCTCGGCCTCCCGGCTGTCCTCGATGGAGAACCGCCGGCTGACCGGCCGCGCGAACTGGTGGATTTCACGGGTCAGTCGCGTGGGCACATCGCGTTCGCGGCCGGCCACGTACGCGATCGGGTCCGAGACGCGCCAGGTCAGATCGGCGGTCGCGCTGAACGAGAACGCGTCGTCGTCGCTGGGCAGTTCGAGTTCCAGCTGGACCGGGTGGCTGCCCATGTCGACCTCGTAGACCGAGGTGTAGCGGCGGGTCGCGGCGTCCGTGCGGCTCGGCCGGTGCGGGGGCATGTACGCGTCGTAGGCGCCGCCCACGGTGGCGAACACCAGCGCGTGGTCGATCGCGGAGACCGGCCGCCGGGCCGTGTAGTCGAAACGGGAGATCGGCCGCACGGTGAGCACCGGGTCGATCAGCATGGTGTGCCGGTCGGCCTGTTGCTGCCACTCCGGCGGGCGGCGGAATTCCGCCATGGGTCAACTCCTCGTAACTCTGTGTCAGGGGGTCGGGACGGTGGGACGCAGCGCGGCGAGCAGGCGGTCGGCGAGCGGCGGGCGCGGGCCGCCGTCCCGGCCGCGCAGGGTGCGCAGTTCGTGGCCGAGGCGTTTGTGGTCGTCCGCCGTGACGACCAGCGCGGGCAGCAGCAGCTCCAGCGCCTGGGCCGCGTCCGGGCGGCGCTCGGCCACGTACACCCAGGTGTGCAGGGCGTTCAGGGCGCCCCGGGTGTGGGCGCGGTCGCCGAGGGCGGTGCGCCAGAGTGTGGAGAGGTCACGGGCCGAGTCCGCCTCGTACATACCTGTGTCGGCGTACCACTCGACGAGCGCGCCCTCCTCGGCGTTGTCGCACGCCAGTACGAAGGCGCCCAGCGCCAGCGCGCGGACCGCGGGGGTGTCGTGGTGGAGCAGCCGCACCAGCTCGGAGAGCATCTCGCCGCGCCTGAGGCCCACGGAGAGCAACAGGGCCGTGGACTCGATCAGGTTGGCCGCCTCGGCCGGGCTGCTGTTGTCGGCGCGGGCCCGGGCCGCGAGCGCGCTGAGAGCCGGGCCCACGAGTTCCGGCCGCAACGGCGTGAGCAGTCCGAAGGCGCGGATCGCGGTCCAGCGGCGACCCCAGTGGGCGTCCGTGCACCACTGGGTGAGCAGGCGCAGGACGACGGGCGCGTCGAGGAGCTGGGCGAGCGTGAGGGTGTTCGCGGCGGTGACGCGGGGGCCGAACGTCTTCGACACCGCCCAGCCGTCGATCAGCAGCGCGACCGCGGAGGGCAGATCGGCGAGCGCGAGCATGGCGGTGGCCGCGGCGGCCCGGGTCCGTACGACGGGACGCCCGTCGCGCGCCAGCTCCTTCAGCCAGGCGATCAGCGCGGGCCGGGCCGAGGGATGGCCCGTCCACACCTCCGTGAGCAGGGCGCGCGGAGTGTTCTCCTTCCGGAAGAACGCGGTGAACTGCGGCACCGGGCCCCATTCGGTCGCCTCGTTCCGCACTTCCCCCTCGGCGCGGGCCCGCGCGAGCCGGGTCTCGGCACCGAGCCCGAACACCGGGATCTCCGGCGGCTCTTCGGGGTGCTGCAGGCGCTGGAAGTGCACGAACAGCTTGTCCGCGAGCTCGGCGGCGAGGACGTACGGCGACCGGTCGAAGACGGCGAGCGAGATGAGGAAGGCCTTGTCGCGCAGCGTGGACTCGGGGTCGCTCAGCCACTCCCGGCACTGCTGCTCCACGGCCGCCTGCCCGAACTCCGCGAGCCGGGCCGCAGCAGCCTCGCCACCGTCGTAACCCGCCACCTCCTTCGCGAACTCGGCTGCCTCGGCGGGCTGATGGTGCCCCCGGGCGAGGAAGTCCCGCACCGGGGCGAGGGCGAGGAGGCGGTCGGTGTCCTGCGCGCGGTGATTGCTCACATACGCGCGGACGACGGCCGACGCCTCCGGCGGCTGCCAGACGGAGGCGGTGACGCCCAGCAGGAAGGGCGAGTTCTCGACGGTCACCACCAGATACCCGTCGACCTTCTTCAGCTGGTCGCGGGCCGCGTAGAGATGGGTGTCGCGCAGCGGCCGGTTGCGGCTGAGCGGCAGATCGCGCAGGACGTGCCCGCCGGGCGCGGTGAGCGGGGAGCTCAGGGTCGCCGGGCTCGTCTCCGGCGAGAGGGCGTGCACGACGGGCACGCCCAGACGGTGCAGGAGCATCAGCGCGGCGGCGTGGCGGCCGGTGGCGTGGGCGCCGGCGAGGACGAGGACGCGTTCTTCGCGGAGCCGGTCCAGGGCGGCGGCGAAGGCGGGGCTCTCGACGAAGACGGCGTCCAGGTCTTCGAGGTGGCGCCGCGGGATCTCTCCGGAGGCGTACGCAGCCGAAGCCGCCGGGCCGTGGTGGTGGATCTCCGTCTTGCCGCCCATGAACACGTCACCGGCGACCTCGCCGCCGGACACGCCGTGCTGGGCGCCGCCGACCAGACTCCCGCCGAAGGACGCGGCCGAGCCGAGGATGAACCCCGGGGTGTGCGCGAAGAGCTCGCGCTGAGCCGCGCGCGCCTCCTGCGTCCGCTCCTGTTCCCCCTCTCCTTCCCCCTCACCGTCCTGGCGCCGGGTGTCCGGTTCGGGGGCCGGGTGTACGTCCTTCGGGGGTACGTCGTCGGGGGCCGGCGCCGTGGGTGGAGGCACCGTCACGCCGACTCACCCCCGGACCCGCCGAGGTGGACGTCTCCGGTGACCTGGCCGCCGGACACGCCGTGCTGGTCGCCGCCGACGAGGCTGCCGCCGAAGGTGGGGGCGCCTCCGTCGAAGTGGAAGACGGCGCCCGCGGGAGGGGCGGAGGGCCGGGGAGCGCGGGCCTCGGGGGCCGGGAGCCCGGACGCCTGGGCCCCTGGCTGGTCCCGCCTCGGTGCCGGACGCTCCCCCGAGCTGGCGCCCGGCACCGAGGTTCCCCCCTTCTCACTGTGGTCGTCGCCGTCTCCCGGCACCGGGCCGTGCAGCCAGGCGCGCAGCGGGCCGTTCTTGCTGTCCACGGTCACCGCGTGGAAGTCCTCCGCGGGGATGCCCGCGTGGCCGTGCCGCACGATCCCCGTGTGCACGCTCTCCGAGACGCACAGGGCGAAGTCGTCTCTCCGCTCCCGCAGGGCCGCGCGCAGCAGCTGGGCGTCGAGGAGGCGGCAGGCGTGGTTGAGGTCGGAGCCGACCCAGCCGTCGTGCTCGTCCACGGCGACGTAGCCCGTGGCGACGACGCCGCGCAGCCGGATCTGCGCAGAGCTGGACGCCATCCGGTTGACCGCGTGCAGCTGGGTGGGGACCTCGGTGAGCAGGGCGCGCAGCAGTGCGGTGACGGAGGCGTTGGCGTCGATCAGCTCCATCACGGAGTCGCCCCGGTCGGCGCGCAGGCGCAGACGTTCGTCGATGCCGGCGCGCTCCAGGGTGCGGTCGGCGACGTCGTACAGCATGCGCCGCAGGTACGCCTGCTCGATGTCGTCCCGGTCGCTGTACTTCTCGATGTCGAGCAACAGGATCGTCCGGCTCACGGGGTCGGTCATGGTCGCCTTTCGCTGGTGGTGCGGCAGTGGCAGAAGAGTGGCGGGCGGGGTTGTGGTGGCGTGAGGGCGGATGACGCAGTCGGAGTGTGACGGTGTACACAGAACCGCCGGTCCCTCGCCCCCACCGCCCCTACCCGACCCGTCCCCAGGGGCTCCGCCCCTTCGACCCCGACCCCCGGCGGGCACCCCGCCAAGGGCTGCGCCCCCGGACCCCGCTTCGGCCCGAACGGCCTCGTCCTCGAACGCCGGACAGGCTGAGAACGCGGGCGGGGTGGGTGGGGGAGACCCCTGACCTCGTGCCCGACCGGCGGACGGGCTGGAGGTGAGGGGTGGGGTGGGGTGGGGTGGGGTGGGGTGGGAACCGGCCCATGGCCTCGTCCTCGGCGGCAGGTGCGGTCGCAGCGGCTGGCGTCCGGCCTCCGACCTCGAACGCCGGACATCCCGAGGCTCTTGGGGGCGCGGGGAACTGCGCGACCGACCCCCACCGGCCGGCAGCCGGAGAACTGCGGGCGGCCGGGGGACCCGGGGCGCAGCCCCGGCCCCTCAGGGGCGCGGGGAACCGCGTGACCAGCCCCCACCGGCCCGCGGTGATCCACCGGACCCGACCCCCGCCCGCCCGCAGCGGCCAGCCCGTCCAGCCCCACCTCACCCCCGCGCAATCTGCCGCAGCACATCCGGCCGCACGATCACCAGCGCCCGGCGCCCCGTCATCACGACCCCCCGTTCCCGCAGGTCCTTCAGCAGGCGTTGGACCATTTCCCGGGAGGCCCCCACCGACCCGGCGAGTTCCTGCTTGCTCAGGGGGACGGAGAGTTCGATGCCCTGGTCCGTGCGGCGCCCATGGGTGCGGGCGAGGTCCAGCAGCAGGATCGCGAAGCGCTCCCGCACGCTGAGGGAGGCGAATTCCAGGCGGCGCCGATCGGCCGCCCGGGTGCGATCGGAGGTGAGGCCGAGGAGGGCGAAGGAGACGGCGGGGGAGCGGGCGAGGAACTCGGTGAAGCGGCCGCGTTCGACGGCGACCGTACGGACCGGCTCCAGGGCCGTCACGGTGGCCGACCGCGGGCGCCCGGTGAGCGCCGCGGACTCCCCGATGATGTCGCCGGGGCCGCGCAGCGCGAGCAGCGCCTCGTAGCCGTTGGAGGCGGCCGCGGTCACCTTCGTCCAGCCGTGCGTGACGAACAGGACGTGCGAGGACGGCTCGCTCTGGTGCAGGAGCACCATCCGGGGCGCGTACGAGAGCTCGTGCCCGAGACCGAGCAGCGCCGAGCGGTCCTCGCTCTCCAGCCGGGCCAGGAACGGCACCCGGTCGTCGAGCCCCCCGTCGCCGGGTAAGCCCGACGAATCCCACGAACCCGGTAAGTCCGATGAGCCCGATGACCCGGATGTGTCCGGTGCGTGTGCTGCCGTCATGTTGCCCCCCGATCGCCGCAGCCGACCGATCAAAGTACTGAAGGGCATGCGATGGTGGACAGAGATTGCGCGGTACCGTCCAGGATCGGAAACTTTTGGGGACGAGGGCCCGGAGAATGCGCTAAGGCCGGCCCGGCGACCGTCCCGCGGTCGCCCCCGACCGCGCCGTCTCCCACTGGCGCTCCCACTCGCGTCCGACCTGCGGGAGCACCGCGGTGACGTGGCAAGAAGTCCGGCGTGTCGCCCTGGACAGCATTTGTTTTGACCGAAGTCCTTGAGGTAGGTACGCTCAGACCTTGTGCCTGGGGTGTGCCCTGGCTCGCGTGCGTGCCTTCAAACCGCAAGGCGAGCCGTAACCGGCCACCGTAATCTGCGCCCTTTTCGCCTCGCGGCGGGAGTCTGCAGCATTCGACACACCCGACCGCGTGGGTCGGAGATGTTCCAGGTTAGCTTCACCATTCGGCACACAGAAACCGGAGAAGTAGTGCCTACGATCCAGCAGCTGGTCCGGAAGGGCCGGCAGGACAAGGTCGAGAAGAACAAGACGCCCGCACTCGAGGGTTCGCCCCAGCGTCGCGGCGTCTGCACGCGTGTGTTCACGACCACCCCGAAGAAGCCGAACTCGGCCCTGCGTAAGGTCGCGCGTGTGCGTCTGACCAGCGGGATCGAGGTCACCGCTTACATTCCGGGTGAGGGACACAACCTGCAGGAGCACTCCATCGTGCTCGTGCGCGGCGGCCGTGTGAAGGACCTGCCGGGTGTTCGCTACAAGATCATCCGTGGTTCGCTCGACACCCAGGGTGTCAAGAACCGCAAGCAGGCCCGCAGCCGCTACGGCGCCAAGAAGGAGAAGTAGAAATGCCTCGTAAGGGCCCCGCCCCGAAGCGCCCGGTCATCATCGACCCGGTCTACGGTTCCCCTCTGGTGACCTCCCTCATCAACAAGGTGCTGCTGAACGGCAAGCGCTCCACCGCCGAGCGCATCGTCTACGGCGCCATGGAGGGTCTGCGTGAGAAGACGGGCAACGACCCGATCATCACGCTGAAGCGCGCGCTGGAGAACATCAAGCCGACCCTCGAGGTCAAGTCCCGCCGTGTCGGTGGTGCGACGTACCAGGTTCCGATCGAGGTCAAGCCCGGTCGTGCCAACACGCTCGCGCTGCGCTGGCTCGTCGGTTACTCCCGCGCCCGTCGCGAGAAGACCATGACCGAGCGTCTGCTCAACGAGCTTCTCGACGCCTCCAACGGCCTCGGTGCCGCTGTGAAGAAGCGCGAGGACACCCACAAGATGGCCGAGTCCAACAAGGCCTTCGCGCACTACCGCTGGTAGTCGCTACCCCCATCGAGACCGAGAGAAGACCGAAGCCTTATGGCTACCACTTCACTTGACCTGGCCAGGGTCCGCAACATCGGGATCATGGCCCACATCGACGCGGGCAAGACGACCACCACCGAGCGGATCCTCTTCTACACCGGCGTCAGCTACAAGATCGGTGAGGTCCACGACGGCGCTGCCACCATGGACTGGATGGAGCAGGAGCAGGAGCGTGGCATCACGATCACCTCTGCTGCCACCACCTGTCACTGGCCGCTCGAGGACAACGACTACACGATCAACATCATCGACACCCCGGGGCACGTCGACTTCACGGTCGAGGTGGAGCGTTCGCTCCGCGTCCTCGACGGTGCCGTCACGGTGTTCGACGGTGTCGCCGGTGTCGAGCCGCAGTCCGAGACGGTGTGGCGTCAGGCCGACCGTTACGGCGTGCCGCGCATCTGCTTCGTGAACAAGCTGGACCGTACCGGCGCCGAGTTCCACCGCTGTGTGGACATGATCTCGGACCGCCTGGGCGCCCAGCCGCTCGTCATGCAGCTTCCGATCGGCGCCGAGATGGACTTCAAGGGCGTTGTGGACCTGGTCCGCATGAAGGCGCTCGTGTGGTCCGCCGAGGCCGCCAAGGGCGAGATGTACGACGTCGTCGACATCCCGGCCACGCACACCGAGGCTGCCGAGGAGTACCGCGGCAAGCTCATCGAGGGCGTCGCCGAGAACGACGAAGAGATCATGGAGCTGTACCTGGAGGGCGTCGAGCCCACCGAGGAGCAGCTGTACGCCGCGATCCGTCGCATCACCATCGCGTCCGGCAAGTCCAACGACACCACGGTCACCCCGGTGTTCTGTGGCACCGCGTTCAAGAACAAGGGCGTTCAGCCCCTGCTCGACGCGGTCGTGCGCTACCTGCCGACTCCGCTTGACGTCGAGGCCATCGAGGGCCACGACGTGAAGGACCCGGAGCTGGTCGTCAAGCGCAAGCCGTCCGACGACGAGCCGCTCTCCGCCCTCGCGTTCAAGATCATGAGCGACCCGCACCTGGGCAAGCTCACCTTCGTCCGGGTCTACTCGGGCCGCCTGGAGTCCGGCACCGCCGTGCTGAACTCCGTCAAGGGCAAGAAGGAGCGCATCGGCAAGATCTACCGCATGCACGCGAACAAGCGTGAGGAGATCGAGTCGGTGGGCGCCGGCGACATCGTCGCCGTCATGGGCCTGAAGCAGACCACCACCGGTGAGACGCTGTCCGACGACAAGAACCCGGTCATCCTGGAGTCCATGGACTTCCCGGCGCCGGTCATTCAGGTCGCCATCGAGCCCAAGTCCAAGGGTGACCAGGAGAAGCTGGGTGTCGCCATCCAGCGTCTCGCGGAGGAGGACCCCTCCTTCCAGGTTCACTCGGACGAGGAGACCGGCCAGACCATCATCGGTGGTATGGGCGAGCTGCACCTCGAGGTGCTGGTCGACCGTATGCGCCGTGAGTTCAAGGTCGAGGCCAACGTCGGCAAGCCGCAGGTCGCGTACCGCGAGACGATCCGCAAGGCCGTCGAGCGTCACGACTACACGCACAAGAAGCAGACCGGTGGTACCGGTCAGTTCGCCAAGGTGCAGATCGCGATCGAGCCGATCGAGGGCGGCGACGCCTCGTACGAGTTCGTGAACAAGGTCACCGGTGGCCGCATCCCGAAGGAGTACATCCCTTCGGTCGACGCGGGTGCGCAGGAGGCCATGCAGTTCGGCATCCTGGCCGGCTACGAGATGACGGGCGTCCGCGTCATTCTTCTCGACGGTGGCTACCACGAGGTCGACTCCTCCGAGCTCGCGTTCAAGATCGCCGGTTCGCAGGCCTTCAAGGAGGCCGCGCGCAAGGCCAGCCCCGTGCTGCTCGAGCCGATGATGGCCGTCGAGGTCACCACGCCCGAGGACTACATGGGTGAGGTCATCGGCGACATCAACTCCCGCCGTGGTCAGATCCAGGCCATGGAGGAGCGGATGGGTGCCCGGATCGTCAAGGGTCTGGTGCCGCTCTCGGAGATGTTCGGCTACGTCGGCGACCTCCGCAGCAAGACCTCGGGTCGCGCAAGCTACTCGATGCAGTTCGACTCCTACGCCGAGGTTCCCCGGAACGTCGCCGAGGAGATCATCGCGAAGGCCAAGGGCGAGTAACACACCCCGTTTACACGCTTTAGGCTTGACACCGACCGCCGGGGCTTCGAACCGGCAAGGGGACGAGAGATCGTCCCCCGGGGGAGAACCCCGGCGGGCGGCATCCCAGCAAAGATCACCTGGCGCCGATGAGTAAGGCGTACCAGAACCACTCCACAGGAGGACCCAGTGGCGAAGGCGAAGTTCGAGCGGACTAAGCCGCACGTCAACATCGGCACCATCGGTCACATCGACCACGGTAAGACGACCCTCACGGCCGCCATTACCAAGGTGCTGCACGACGCGTACCCGGACCTGAACGAGGCCTCGGCCTTCGACCAGATCGACAAGGCTCCTGAGGAGCGCCAGCGCGGTATCACCATCTCCATCGCGCACGTCGAGTACCAGACCGAGACGCGTCACTACGCCCACGTCGACTGCCCCGGTCACGCGGACTACATCAAGAACATGATCACGGGTGCGGCGCAGATGGACGGCGCCATCCTCGTGGTTGCCGCCACCGACGGCCCGATGCCGCAGACCAAGGAGCACGTGCTCCTGGCCCGCCAGGTCGGCGTTCCCTACATCGTCGTCGCCCTGAACAAGGCCGACATGGTGGACGACGAGGAGATCCTGGAGCTCGTCGAGCTCGAGGTTCGCGAGCTGCTCTCCGAGTACGAGTTCCCGGGCGACGACCTGCCGGTCGTCAAGGTCTCGGCGCTCAAGGCCCTTGAGGGCGACAAGGAGTGGGGCCAGACCGTCCTCGACCTGATGCAGGCCGTCGACGAGAACATCCCGCAGCCCGAGCGTGACGTCGACAAGCCGTTCCTGATGCCGATCGAGGACGTCTTCACGATCACCGGTCGTGGCACCGTCGTCACCGGTCGTATCGAGCGTGGTGTCCTCAAGGTCAACGAGACCGTCGACATCGTGGGCATCAAGCAGGACAAGACCACCACCACGGTCACCGGCATCGAGATGTTCCGCAAGCTGCTCGACGAGGGCCAGGCCGGTGAGAACGTCGGTCTGCTCCTCCGTGGCATCAAGCGCGAGGACGTCGAGCGCGGCCAGGTCATCATCAAGCCCGGTTCGGTCACGCCGCACACCGAGTTCGAGGCCCAGGCCTACATCCTGTCCAAGGACGAGGGTGGCCGCCACACGCCGTTCTTCAACAACTACCGTCCGCAGTTCTACTTCCGCACGACGGACGTGACCGGCGTTGTGACCCTCCCCGAGGGCACCGAGATGGTCATGCCGGGCGACAACACCGAGATGACCGTTTCGCTCATCCAGCCCGTCGCCATGGAGGAGGGCCTGAAGTTCGCCATCCGTGAGGGTGGCCGGACCGTGGGCGCCGGCCAGGTCATCAAGATCAACAAGTAAGTCCTTGTTGGCTTGACAGCCTGGTAGCTCCTCGCGAGCTCCTTGAAGGGGCCCGTACGACTTCGGTCGTACGGGCCCCTTTACCGTGCCCATCGCACACACTGCGTGCGTGGATTCCCATGACCTGGGCGCGGTGGGACGTCGGCGGCTGCCGGCGAAGCCGGATCGGAACCACGCCCGCGCCAAGGAGAACGGGATTGTCATGATCATGGGCGCGTCCCATGAGGCGCCCATGATGCGGGGCATCGAGGAGTGGAACCGGCACGCGGTATCCGCCGTGCGCGACAGCGCCGGAACCGTCGTCCCGCCCGGCCATGACCCGTACGGCGGTACGGGGGAGTGGTCGTTCCGCCGCAACGCCGACGCGCTCAAGGCGTACTGGCGCGACGGCATCCGCCGGATGGCCGACCAGGACTTCGAGGGCGTCGTCACCCTCGGGATGCGCGGAAACGGCGACACCAGCCTGCCGGACGGCGACGGCGTCGAGCTGATGCGGGAGATCATCGACGCACAGCGGACGATCATCGCCGAGGTGCCGGGACGCGACCCGGCCTCGGTCCCCCAGGTGTGGACGCTCTACAAGGAGGTCCAGCGGTACTGGGACCGGGGGCTGCGGGCCCCGGACGACGTAACCGTCGTACCGACGGACGACAACTGGGGCAACATCCGCAAGCACCCCGACCCGGCCGAGCCCGCGCGGCCCGGTGGCTACGGCCTCTACCACCACTTCGACTACGTGGGCGCGGGCCGTAACTACAAGTGGGTCGACACGGCCGGCCTGCCCAACCTCTGGGACCAGCTCCACCAGGCGCACGCGTACGGCAACCACGGGCTGTGGGTGACGAACGTCGGCGACCTCAAGGGCAACGAGCTGCCGACCGAGTTCTTCCTCGACTACGCCTGGAATCCAGGCCGTTGGGACGGCCCTGGCGCGCTCGGCGAGTGGGAGAGGCGGTACGCGCGGCAGAACTTCGGCACGCGGCACGCGGCACGCGACGGCGATCGCGGACGTACTGGCGACGTACGGACAACGCCAGTCGCGCCGCAAGCCGGAACTCCTCAACCGCCGGATCACCCTCGACCCGGCATCGGGCGCGGTGGTGTACGACGACCAGGCAACCCCCTTCTACGGCCGCGAACTCGAGCAGGTCACGCAGGAGTGGCGGACGCTCGCGGCACGGGCCGGGCGGATCGCGCGACGGCTGCCGGACTCGGCGCAGGACGCATGGTTCGAGCTGATCGGCTACGAGGCCGCCGGGGTGTCACCAGGTGACCGGCAAGGCCACCGGACCGCGGATCATCGTGCGCTGCCGGAAGGGGACCTGATCGGCGGGCACGGCGAGACGTAGCCCGGGCAGGCGTTCGAGCAGGGTGTCGATCAGCAGCTCGATCTGCATACGGGAGAGGACGGCACCCGTGCAGAAGTGCGGTCCGTTGCCGAACGACACATGGGCGCCCGCGTCCCGGTCGAGGTCGATCCGGTCGGGGTCGGGGAAGACGCCCGGGTCGCGGTTGGCGGCCAGGTAGGAGACATGGACGGCGTCGCCGGTCCTGACGAGGGTGCCGTGGATGTCGACGTCCTCCGTGGCGATGCGGGGCAGGCCTACGGCGGCGCGGTGCGGGATGTAGCGCAGGAGTTCCTCGATGGCCGCCGGGCGGGAGACGGGGTCGTTGTGGAAGCGTTCCAGCAGGGCGGGCCGGGTGAGGAGGAGGTAGAACATCTGGCCGCTGTTGTTGGTGATGGCCTCGCCGCCGATCTGGAGCGGCCCGGCGACACTGATCGCCTCCTCCAGGCCGAGCTCGCCCCGCCGCACGGCATCACCGAGCAGGGACAACACGTCCTCGCCGGCACCGTCGCCTTCGCTGTCGCGGCGCTCGCGGACGGCCTCCCCGATCCACCCGAAGAGCCCCTTCTTGGCGTGCTCGGAGGCATCGGCGCCGCCCGCCGTGGAGATGATCTCCCGTGTCCAGTCGTGCAACTTCTGTCGCTCGTCGACGGGTACGCCCATGACCTCGCAGACGACGTTGATCGGGAAGGGTTCGAGAACCCGCTCGATCAGGTCAGCCGGGGGGCCGTCCGCCATCATCCCGTCCACCAGGACGTCGAGCATCTCCTGGGCACGGGGGCGCAGGCGCTTCACGGCGCTCACGGTGTAGGCGTTCGAGACGGCGTGCCGGAGCCGGTTGTGGTCGGGCTGATCGGCCCAGGCCAGGGCCCCGGGCCGGGGCGCGAAGTGCGGCGCCAGTCGCGTGACCTGCCGGACGGAGGCCTCCCGTCGGCTGAACCGGGGGTCGTTCGTGATCATCTTCACGTCGTCGTAGCGCGTCGCCAGCCACGCCCAGCCCTCCCCGTACGGAAGCCGGATCCGCGTCAGCGGCCCCTCCCGCATCAGCTCCGCGAGCACCGGCTCGAACTCGGTGGCGTTCAGCTCACCGGCGGGCCAGTCCCGAACCGGGGGAAGGGGCCGCTCGGGCCGCTCGGGGAGTGTGCTGGTCTCTTCTGCCATGCGTTCAGCGTCGTCGGGCGGGGGTGGGGTGTCGCGGGGGAGTGCTCCAGGCGGAGCATAGGAATGCCGTCGTTGCCGCGGTTCGGCCTACTGGTTCGGGTACCTGGGCAGGTCCGCGGTCGAGACCGTCCACTCGGCGATGGTCACGTCTTCGCCGTACATGAAGTCCTTGCGGGTGGCGTAGCGGGGGCCGCTGGGGGTGGGGTGGATGTCGCAGAGGACGGCACCCTCTCCCACGCGCGGGTCGAAGATCACATACAACGGAATGCCCAGCAACGGATAGTCTCGCACCTTGCTCACCCAGTCGTTGTCCGGGTTCGAGCGGGAAACGATCTCGATGGCGGCGATGGTTACTCGTCTTCGAAGATCGCGGCAGCGGACGAGGCGGTGGCGGCGCGGGCGAGCCACGTGTGGAGGGTCTCGGGGTCGTGGCAATCCGTGATCCGTCGGCGCGCGTCGGCAGGCACATCGATGCCGCGCTGTTCCAGGACGGTCAGTATGGCCTTGGCATAGGCGCTGACGCGGCCTTCGTCCCGGATCTCCTCCGCGATGTACGACTTGTAGAAAGAGAGGTCCACGGCCACCAGGTTCCTCCAGAGCTCCTTGGCCGGACGGTTGCCCAGACCCTGTGCGGTGAATTCGATGATGGGGTCGGCGATGTCTTCGTGCTCATCCCGCAGAGCGGTGGACAGGGCTTTCAGTATGGCACCGATGTCCGGATCGCCCGCGTGCGTGATGGCGGAGAGGGCGGCCAGCACGAGGTCCGCGTGTGCCTCGGCCGGGTCGGTGATCAGCGGCATGTTGTGCGGGCCCGCCACGAGGGGCCTGAGAGTGAGTGTGGGCAGCTGGGGTGGCCCGCTGGCCACCGGTCGCTGGGCCCACTCGGCGGTGGCGTGGTCCTGGCATACGACCATGAGGGCCGTCGGTAGCCGGTACTTGGTCCACAGGAACGCGGTGTAGTACGCCCAGCTCGCCGGTTTGGCAGTGTCCTTCTTGCCCTGGGCCTCGATGGCGAGGATGAAGCCGCCGTGTTCCGCGCTGTCGAGGCGCAGGAGGGTGTCCACCCGTCGTTCGACGGGGCCGGTTTCGGTGAGGTCGGTGGGCAGGATCGTGACGCTGTCGGGGGCGGGGAGGTCGAATCCGAGGACCTTCGAGACACGGCTGAAGAGCTGGGTGTCGTGCTGGAAGATGCGGTGCATCGCTTCGTGGGGTGAGCTGACCATGCGGTTCCTTGGTCTCAGCGGTGCGTGAGCGTCCGGCAGTCGCCGCATTTGCCCGGCTCCGGGGACCTGAAGGCGCGGTCGCAGCCCTCGCAGTTCTGGAGCGGATGCCGTACGTCCGGGGGCGGCGCGGGCACGCGGAACGGTGGCGGAGGCGGCAGCTGCGCGGCGAGTCGGTGGGCGAGGAGGGCGGCTGGGCGGCGTAGATCCTCCGGTGGCAGGTCCGCGGTCAGCGCGCGTTGTACGGCTGTGGGGTTGAGGTCGCGTTCGAGCCAGGCGGCGACTCCGGGGGCCAGGTGCTCCGTGTCGGTGACGGAGAGGAGCAGGCGGGGGTCGTGGCGGCGGAGGCCGGCGAGGAGGTCGGTGGCGGTCCGGAGGAGGGTGGGGGAGGGGTGCGCGGGCTGGGGCACGGTGGGGAGGAGCTTGCGGGGCGGGCGTTTCTCCGGGGTGGCCCGCCGGACGGCCGGCTTCCTGGGGGTGTCGGCTGCCGTCCCGTGGTGTCCGGGCTGGTTGCAGGAGACGGTGCGGGTGACGATGCGGCCGCCGGGGGTGCGTTCACGGGTGCGGCGGAGGTAGCCGTGGGTTTCGAGTTCGCGCAGGGCGGCGGCGATACGGGTCGGGCCTTCGGGGAAGCGGGCGGCGAGGGTCTTGATGTCGACGCGGGCGCCGGTTGGGAGCGACTGGATGTAGACGGCCAGCCCGATCGCGAGTCCTGAGAGCTCCGGGTGCTGGGCGAGGTGGTTGCCGATCACCGTGAAGCGGGTGGTGTGGCGGGTGTTGTCGTGGATGACGCCGCCGGGACGGGCGTGTGGCTGCCGCCCGTGTTGGTGGGGGTGGTTTTTGCCCGCGATACGGGACTGGGCGCGCGGGGGCGCGCTAGGGTTTTGGGTATCCATCAGGAAGGGCCTCTTCCTTGGTGGTCAGGCCCTCGCATTGGGATGCCAGTCCCGGCGGGGGCCGTCGCATATCTGCCGCATGTCTGCGGTTGTGTTCTGTCGCGCTGAGCGTAAGGCAGGCAACCGGTCCCGAATCCACCCGAGTTGGGCACATTCACTCGCGGGAGTGAGTTTGCGCGGCGGTCACGGTTTTGGCGGGCGGGAGGGGTGGGGCTTGGTGGGGTTCTTTCCCTCTCGTGTTTCTTGGGGAAGATCGCCGGGCGCACCGGAGTACGGCCCGCTGTGCTCCGGTGGGAGGAGGTCGATCTCGGCCCATACGGTCTTGCGCGGGGGCGGCCCTGACACGACACCCCAGCGGTCGGCGAGGATGTCGACGAGGACGAGACCGCGGCCGGACTCGGCGTCAGGAGTGAGGGATTGGGGCCGGGGCAGGCGGTCGCCGCATGTGTCGGTGATTTCGACGCGGATGGTGCCGGCGACCACGTAGAGCGTGAGCCGGAAGTCACGGCCCGGGACCCGGCCATGCGTAGCCGCGTTCGCTGCCAGCTCGGCCACCACGTGCTCCGCCGGATTCAGCGGAAGTCCCCAGGAGCGGAGTTGCTCGGTCGCGAGCAGCCGGGCGAGGCGAGCACCGCGCGGCGTGGGGGAGAGGAGCGCGCTGAAGTTGCGGATGGAGTTGTCGAGTTGGGCCGTGAAGGCAGCGGTTTCTTGATTCATGTCACTCAGCGTGGCGGCGGATGCCTACCGTGAACCAGTGACTGCATCGATACGTATGGTCACTGTCCGGAGCTTGTCCGGTCGTGTCCGGGCTGTCGGGGCGGGGTGTACGGGTAGCGGGCGTTGTGGCACGGCGGTACGACGGAGGGGCACGGGATGTACGACACGGACGGTGACGCGGGCCGGCTCAAGAGCGAGGCGGACGAGCCGGGTTGGGAGGTGGACCCGGAGGACGACTGGGGTGTGGCGGTGGTCGCGACCGTCGGGCGACAGCTGAAGCTGCGGCGGGAGGCCGTGGGGATGCGGGCCGCCGAGTTCGGGGTGGTGGTCGGGTACGGGGAGGACATGGTCTACAAGATCGAGGGCGGTAAGCGGATTCCCCGGCCTGAGTATCTGGATCAGGCGGACGAGGTCCTCGGGGCGGGTGGGCTGCTTTCGGCGATGAAGGAGGACGTGGCGAGGGTTCGGTATCCGAAGAAGGTTCGGGAGATCGCGAAGCTGGAGGCGCAGGCGGTCGAGATCGGCGTCTACGTCGGGCTTAGCATCCACGGCCTGTTGCAGACGCCGGAGCATGCGCGGGCCTTGTTCGACGCACGGCAACCGCCGTACTCGGAAGAGGAGGTGGAGCGCTTGGCGGCCGCCCGCATGGAGCGGAAGTCCGTCTTCGAGCGGTCGCCCGCTCCCGTGCTCAGCTTTGTTCAGGAAGAGGCGGCGCTGCGTCGTCGTATCGGAGGGACAATGGTGCGACGCCGACAGCTCGAACACCTGCTGGAGGTAGCGCAGTTGCGCAACGTGACGTTTCAGGTGATGCCGACGGAGACTGATGCCCACCCTGGGGTGGACGGCAAGATCGAGGTGCTGAAGTTCGCGGACGGTACGGCGGTGGGGCGCTCCGACGGTGCGTTCGGAGGTCGCCCAACCTCGGACCCGAAGCAGCTCCGGATCCTTGAAATGCGGTATGGCATCATCCGGGCCCAGGCTCTCACGCCGGGGGAGTCACTCGCTTTCGTCGAGCAAGTGCTGGGAGAAACATGATCCGCAAGGCCACTGTCGGGGACGCCTCTGAGCTGAATTGGTTCAAGAGCAGCTTCAGCGACGGCACTGAGGGAGACAGTTGCGTCGAGATCGCCACCGCCCACGGTGCTATCCACGTCCGCGACTCCAAGAACATCGGCGGCCCCCAGCTCGCGCTCGCGCCGGAAGCGTGGGCGGACTTCGTGACGTACGCCTCCGAGGGCTGACCCACCGGGGCACCCGGATACTCCCGCTCCCTCATATGAGTACGGACACTCATGTGCCGTCTCCTGCAGCCGGGTTGAGTGGAGTCACGCTCCTCCTCACCGGCCTCGGCGATTGGCCGAGCCGCCCCTCAGAATGGCCCGATTCCGGTCATTCTCTGCCCGAGGCTGCCTGTGGACTGTCACAGCCGATAGCTAGAGTTGCAGGTGAAGCTTCGGCTGTTTTGGCTGTACGGGGGAGAGATTGTGTTGCCGAGCGATAGTGGGGCGGCGCCTGGACCGTCGTCGTGGGCGTCAGGCGTGTTCGACGCGGCGCAGAACGCGATCGGTGATGTGGTCACCGAACTGTCGTCGTTCACGAAGTTCCAGAAGCGTGTGGACGACTTGATCCGCGACCTGAAGGGTTCGGCGGCGGGTCCGGGCGAGGTGGGGCAGGAGCAGCTGGCGCGCCACCAGTTCGGCGGCGGAGCGGGCGAGTGGGCGGAGGCATCCGGACTGTTCACCTCGTACGAGACGGTGATCACGGAGCTGGAAAGCCTGTCGAAGCTGCTGTCCGACTCGATGGAGGGCATGTGTATCGCCGTGCTGGCCTCGCACAAGGGCTACCAGAACATCGATCTGGACGTGCGCGACCGCATGAAGGCGATCAGCGTGGAGACCGCGAAGCACTACGGCGGGGAATACGACCCCGGCCTCCCGAAGAAGAGCCACGAAGGCGGCAGTGACGCGAAGCCGGACCAGGCGTCGGTTGGCGGCGACTCGGGTGGCAGCATCTGATGGATCCGATGGAGGAGTTCTGATGTCCGGCAAGGGGACCGGCAGCACGTCCTTCGAGGACATGGGCCACGAGCAGATGCTGGCGTGGCTCGACCAGGCGAGCGCCGGCACGGTGCAGGCCGCCGCCACCCGGCTGACCGCGGCGGCCAAGGAGATTCGCAAGATCGCCGAAGAGCTCAAGGTCCGCCCGCAGTACGTGGAGTGGAAGGGCGAGGGCGCGGACGCGTTCCGCACGTGGAGCGGCGACCTGGCCAACTCGACCTTGCGCCTGGGCGATTTCAGCGAGGGCGCCGCGAAGTGGCTGGGCGAGGCCTCGGGGGCGATCGCCACGGCGCAGGCGTCCATCCCGCGCGACAAGGCCGGCGCACAGGCGAACCTGGACGCGGCGCAAGCGGCGCACAACGACCCGGACGCAGCGGCGGTGAGCAGCAAGTCCGCGAGCGAACTCGCGGCGCTGGCGGCGGACAAGGAGAAGGTGCGGCAGGAGGCGGCCGCGCAGATGCGGAAGCTGGGGCAGACGTACTCGCTGTCGGCCACGCAGCTGGACGGGCTGGAGAGGCCCAAGTTTCCGCCGCCGCCGGAGGCGATTCAGCCGACACCAGGCCATTTCACCAACAACGAGGCCGTGTCTACCGGGGATGGCGGCGTTCGCTCATCATCTGGCACCGGAGCGGCTGGAATCTCGTCCTCCAACGGATCGCATCGATCCTTGGCCGAGGCGACCGGGGGCAACGGAGCAGCCGACGGCGGATACGAATCGCGCGGGCCGGCCAGACGGTCGTTGCCCGACGCCTCAAACCATGTGGGCGTCCACATCGACGGGACGGGCGTGCTCCCGCAAACGCCGTCGGTACTTTCGACAAGCCCGGTCGGGCCGCCGAACGGAGGCAAGGTTGACGGCGGCGGGGCACTGCCCACGGGACCGATCCCGCCGATGGCAAGCGGCACACCAAGCCCATCCGCGAATCCCCCGAGGCTGGGCCGCACGGCGATCGGCGGCCGCCCTTCGACCCAACCCGGGCGCGGACTGGTAGGCCCGGTCTCCAGAGGTGTGCCGGGTATCGGTGGTACGACCGGGCCGGAGGGCCCGACAGGCACGGCGCGGCCAGTGGTCGGCGGTCGCCCCGTAGTGCCTCCGGGCCGAGGAATCACGGGCGCAACTCCCGGGCGTGCGCCGGGCGGCAGCTCCGGCATCGTCGGTGGCCGCCCCACGCCATCGGCCGCTGGATCGCCCGCTGGTCGGCCCGCCAGCGGATTGCCGCGAGGTAATGTCGTCGGCGGTGAAACGCACAGGTCGGCTGGTGGCCGTGGCTCGACTACTCAGAGGACCCCCGCCAGTACAGGGCGAGCGGGCGTCGGGCAGAGTGCGACACTGGCCGACCGTCGGGCCATGGGCACGGGCGCAGGCGCGGACCGTGGAGTCGTCGGCGGCCGTCCGCAGCCGCAGAGACGTTCGGGAACCCGGCCGTTCACCCCTGGTGGCTCGGGCTTGGTACGGAATCAGGACTCTGGTGACGGCACGCCCGCATCAAGCGCAGCCGGACGTACGAGTGCGCCGCCGAACGGCACTCGGCCATCGAATTCGCGACAGAACAACAAGCAGGGCAGAAGGGCCGGCGAGCGAAGCGAGGAGCAGGAGACCGAGCAGCAGAACGGCCGCTCGACCACCTAGTCACCAGCTATCGACTGAACCTGCATACACCAAGAGGAAGCAGATGCCTGCCACCACGATGAGGAATTCCCACTACGGGAGCGTTGTCTCCGGAGCCGTGGGCCTGCTGTTGGTCGGTATCGCGGCCACTCCCGCCCACGCGGAGTCCATCCGTGAGAGGGAGTGGCACCTCACGGCCATGAAGGCCGAACAGATGTGGCAGACCAGCACGGGCAAAGGCGTTACCGTGGCCGTCATCGACTCGGGCGTGAACGCCAAGCTGACCGACCTGGAGGGGCAAGTACTCTCTGGCAAGGACGAAGCACCAGACGCCCCCGGTGACGAACGCACGGATCCCAACGGCCATGGCACCCTGATGGCCGTTCAGATTGCTGGTACTGGCAGAGCCAACGGAGGCGCTGGCACCTTCGGCCTCGCGCCAGGAGTCAAGATCCTCCCTGTGCGGACACCCGATAGAGGGTTGGACAGCGGCCGGTACATCAAGGAGTTCAGCGAGACCGTGAGTCGCGGGATTCGCTACGCCGTTGATTCTGGTTCACGGGTGATCAACATCTCGATGGGGGTGCCCGAAGGAACGGAGCAGCTCACTGCCGCTGTGAAGTACGCGCTGGACAAGGGATCGTTGATCTTTGCGGCTGTCGGAAACGGCGGTAGCGAAGACGAAGGAAACCCAGTGGAGTACCCCGCCGCCACTCCGGGTGTGGTCGGCGTGGGTGCAGTAGGCAAGAACCTTCGCAAGACCACCGAATCCGAGCACGGCCCCCAGGTAGACATTGCCGCCCCCGGCGACGAGATGTACCACGTATGCCCGAACGGCACGGGCCTCTGCCGCTCCCACGGCACCAGCGACGCCACTGCCCTGGCCTCAGCCAGCGCCGCCTTGATCTGGTCCAAACACCCGACGTGGACCAACAACCAGGTCCTGAGGGTCATGCTCAACACCGCCGGCGGGCCCACAGACGGCTCGAAGCGCAACGACTCCATCGGCTACGGCATCGTCCGCCCCCGCATCGCCTTGCAGACCCCGGGTGACCCGGGCCCGGCCGACGTCTACCCGCTCGCGGACTTCCCTGGCGGGACCTCGGCGTCACCGTCGCCTGAAGCTGCTGCTGGCAAGGACCCCGCTGCTCCAGCAAAGGACGCGGCAGCCGAAGCCTCCTCGAAGGACCACGGCAGCAACACCCTCTGGATCACGCTGGGCATCGGCGCCGTTGCACTCCTCGGCGCGGCGGTCGGGGCTTTCCTGGTCATCCGCAAACGCCGGGCCACTGTGAGCCTGAGTTCGGCAACAGCGACCACACCAGGGCAACTCTCCTACACGACACCGGGGTTCGCGCCTCCGCCGTATTCGCCTCCCAGCGCTCCGGACGGCAATGCCTCTTCCGGCCGAGGCCCTGGCGCCGTCTGAGTACGGATACTCAAGCGCCGTGGTGGCCGATACGGATGGGGCATGTAATGAGGCGGCGCTAACGTACTTCTCGATCATCAAAGCGTCGCGGTCTATCGCCGCTGTGGCATCCCGTCTCTGGCGGTGTCGGCGCTGCGACGGGTGCGGAAGGAATTGACGCGGCGTGGATGGAAAGTCACCAGGTACGAGATCAGCGACCACTGGACCGTACTGAGCGTGCAGCCCCCGGGGACCGACGACGTCGTCCAGGTTGAGGCTTTCCCCCATGACCGTCTGGGTGTCGTCGCCTACTCCGAGTGCGCCCGATATCCGTGATGATTCAGCGGGCGTCACATGGTGTGTGGATGCGTACTCACCGTGTGTGTCCATCCCGGTCGATCACCCCAAGGTCGGTGAGAACGACCTCCGGAGGGGCGCGCACGCGCCAGGGACGCGCCGATGCTGCAGGTACGCAGCTCGACCCGACTGCGGCGATCGAAGTACGCGAGGATCTCCTCGTCCTTCATCGGGCGTGCTCGTAGCGGGGCAGTTCCTCGGGAAAGCCGCGGTGATTCTTGCACCCGGCCAGTTTGTAGGCGTGCTTGGTGAGTTGATAGGCGAAGTCGGTCAGGGCTTGGCGCAGCTCCGTACCGGTGGCCCTGCTCTTGCCGATCACACTGGCATTCGCTACCAAGGCGTAGGTGTGTGACGCATCACTTTCTTTTATGCTCGTCGGTACACAAGGGACATAGACGGAAGCGGATTCAGTGTCGCTATCCATCTGTGCCAGTGCTTCGACGCCGTCCTTAGAGACCCGTATGACATGGTTGCCAGCAAGACTCCCGTAGGAATCTATCCATGCGACTTTGGATGATTCTCGAAGATCCACCTGCCCCGACATGATCGAGTCACCGCTGGTGGAAACGCGGCAACCGAAAGAAAAGCTACGTCCCGTACCTCCTTGACCCGCCCATTCTTCTGCTGCTCGCGCACGTGGGAGAGTCCGGATCGCAATGTCTCGCTGCACGGCACCGTCGCACACCTTGTCCGGGAGCAGGTATAGACCCTTTATAAAATATAGGAAGAAAGCGCCACTTATGAGTCCGACGATCGTCAGGCCAACGAAAAAGCCTTTTGCGGTATATTGTGGCGCGACCCTTTCTGGAATCTCTTTACTCATAGTGCTCCTTTGAGCGATTCAAGTAGTAATCGCTATCTTCCCAGCCATCATTAACGGCCTGTCGCACGGTGTCTTTTATTCCGTCCTCTGGCAGGTCTACGTGGTGCCGCGCCAGGGCGTCTTCCACCGACCACTGCGTCTGTTGACTGACCGAATCCCGCATCCTGAACAGGTCTTGGCTGGAGTGGTACAACGCCTCGTCCTTGGCGCCCTCAAGTTGCTGACCTTCGAGCAGGCGATCAACGGCCGCTGAGGCGACGGCTCCGGCGCCTCCGCCAACCACGGCCCCCATTGCCGGTCCTCCAAGCCTTTCGGGTACCTGGGCGAAGGTCAAACCGACTGCAACCCAGGTTTTGGCGAAATCACCCTTCGCCTTCAAGGCGTCGTTGTAGTCCTTCTCGCCATTGACTGCACCGCTAACCTCTGCATTTGCAGCAGAATGTCCGACGATCCCCTCGATGATTCCTGCATTCCTGCCGATATCGCCAAAGAGTTGATCGCGGTCTCCGTGGAACAAGGAAGGATTCGAAAGGTGTACCTCGAGGAGATTGCCAGTGTAGATGCTTTCTCCGTAGATGATCCCAGCTCTTCCTGCGGGATCTGCCGACGTCGCCGAAAGAAACCGGGTGACATCCGGAAGGCCAAGCTCTTTAGGGGCATCACTGTTCGTAATAAAGACAGCTCCCGGGTCAGCGCCTGCGAACGCCTGGCTGATCTCCGGCATATAAGCAGCCGCCATGTCCCCGAAGCTCTCACCCATGCCTTTGGCCACCAGGTCCGCGCCTCCGCCTGGCTGGGCCACCGCATGCATGATGTTGGCCATGATCTCGACCTGGGCCGCGCTGTGCGGCGGGGCCATCGAGGTGGTGTCGCCGGCGGCGACTCCGGTGACGGCACTCTCCAGGGCGCGCCCGAGAGACTCTCCCCGGTCCGTGTACATGGTGGTGCCGAGCATGTGGTTCAGGTCCGACTTGGACTCGAAGGCGTGGGTCGCAGCCTCGGGGTTGTGGGAGAGGGCGTCGAAGAGCCCCTCCAGCGGATCGCGACCGTTCTCCTTGCCGAAGACCAGGTCGATGTGGTCGTAGCCCTTCACCCAGAGCGAGTCGGTGTTCGAGTCGCCCGCGCCCTTGTCCTGCTTGAAGAGCTTGGTCCGATAGTCGTCAAGGAACTCGGTGTCGAACTCGCCCTGCCGCATGAGGCTGCTGAGTACCTGGGAACCGAGCGCGCCGACGGGATTCTGGAACGGGGTCTTGGAGTCGGACAGGAAACTTGTGTTCGTCTCCTTGAGGAGGTCCGTCTTCCAGGCCCTCATGTCGTCCGAATCGGAGAACGAAGCCGTGGCCAGCGTCATGCTCAGGTTTGCCTGCAGGTTCTTCAAGCTTTCGAGTTCCGTGCCCCTGGCGCCGGCATGGGCGTTCACCATGTCTGTCCAGAACTGCAGCGTGCCCTTGCCACCCAGACCCTTTGCGAACCGCTCCGAGAACAGAGGGTCGTTGTGGTACTTCCCCAGGTACCGGTTGAACTCGGCGATGTCCTTGGAGGACATCCTGTCCGGGTGCTTGGCCATCTTCGCCAGCTTGTCGGCGGCCTCGACGGCGTCGGCTGCGCTGTCGCGGTCCGTGTAGCGGCCATCGGAGAAGCCGTACTTGGCTTGGTCCACAAGGAGCTTGAGGACCTTTGCTGCACTGTTGTCGCTCTCGGTGGCCTTGCTGAGGATGCGCTGGATCTCGTTGCGGAGGTCGTCGGCGTCCTTCTGGCTGTTGGCGCTCTGCTTGCCGCTGGGGTCGGAGGACCAGTCGGGGCGGGTGTTGCCGGTGACGGTGAAGGTGCCGTGGCGGGTGTCTATGACGGTGAGGTTCTTCTTCTCGCCCCGTCCGATGGCCTCGGTCAGCTGGGTCCGGTAGTCGACGAGTTCACCGTGGGTGTCCTTGAGAATCTTCGTGATGGAGTCCGCCTGCGTGTGGGCGTCCGTAAACTCCCGCGCGGTCTTGTCGATGAACTCGCGGCTCACCTGGGCGTTGACGCCGGCCCAGCTTGCTTTGTCTGCCTTGGCCTTGAGGTTGTTCTGGGCGTCCTCTTTCAGCGTCGCGAGCTTCTTGGTCATCTCTTCCCAATCGGTGATGGCCTCACCGAGCTGCGAGAAGTTGCCGTGGCGCAGTGCGTCGAGATCCATCGCCGTCAGCGGTCCTTCCGCTCGTCGAAGCCCTGGTCCAGCTGGGAGATGCTGCTGAGGGTGCCTGCGATGTAGGACTCGTCTGCCGCGTGCTGGTTCTTGGTGAAGCGCAGGTGGTTGGAGATGTGGGCGCAGGCGTCGAGCAGTGTCTGCACCTGGTCGACCCAGTGCTCGGCGACGTGATCGAGGGCTGCCCCGAGGGCGAAGCCCTCGCTCTTCAGCCCGCCGGCCGCCTTCATGGAGGAGAGCCGGGCATGGTCGCTGTACCGGTCGAAGTCCTCGAACAGTTCGTGAGCCGCTGAGCCGATCGCGGCGAGGTCCTTCTGTCGGACGGTGAGGTCACCGCGCGAGCTTCCACCGCCTCCGCTGTCGGCAGGCAATTGATTGAGCCGCATGTGGGTCGACTGCCCCTTCGCGGCCTCTGCCTTCAACTGCTCCCACTCGTCCCACGCCATGCGCGTGCCCCCTCCCGTGACCCGCCCGGAGGCAGGTTGATCGCCAAGCTACCAGCCACTGACAGGGCCTCAGTACTCCACATCCACCGCCCCTGTCTGGCTGAAACCACCCCCGGGTACTCGCACGAGGACGGCACATCCATGGGCTGATTCGATGGACCTTCGGCAAACTGGCCGACACGAGGTACCTCGACAGCGGTGTTGTACTGCTGCCGGCCATGGAAGTCCGGGCCGCGCTGCTCGCGCCCAACGGGCCGGACGTGCCGTTCTGCGTGCGCAACGCCTTCCCCGCCGAGCAGCGGCAGATGACCTTGATCGGGGACCCGCCCAGGCGGGGCTTGTCGCGCGAGTACGGCCGCGGGCCGTCGACCACGGTTTCCCGTCAGTGGACGTACGCGCGGGGGACCGACGGCCGCCGACGCAAGGTCGAGACGTTTCGTTTCGACACGCGGGAGATGAAGAACCTCCTCCAGCAAGTCGGTCTTGACGCGGGTTGGATCTGGCGCGGAATGCTCTTCAAGGTGTGACCGGCCGGTGGGACTCGGGGCGGGGCGAGGGACTCCGTGGCGGGTATTCCACACACGGCAATCGAGTACGGGGGCTCATGACCTCCTCGCCGTGGCCGCCGCACGATCTCTGCATGAGACAGCTACGCCGTCCCCTCGGACCGCACCGGAAAATCCTTCTCGCCACGGCCGCTGCGTTGGCCATGGCAGTGACGGCAGCCGGAGGGGTGTGGCTTGCTCGCGGGGCTGGGCGGCTCCGGAACGGCGACCCCTACCCCGTCGCGGATCCAGCCGTTACCTCGCAGCGCCTCGACGGCCTCACACAACAGGTCTACGACACACTTGACGTGCCACAGGCCACGCTGGACCCCAAATGGCCCGGCGGCGGCCAGGAGGCCGACGGCTCCAGGTGCTACTACACCGGGCTCAAGGACCTGACCAAGCAGGTGAGCGACTCACCGCCCAGTGTGCCGGGTGTGGTCGCGGTGAGCAGTGATGGGACTGAAGGGTGTCACCCCGTCTCAGGCGGTGTCAGCGCTGCGACGGGCGCGGAAGGAATTGACGCGGCGTGGATGGAAAGTCACCAGGTACGAGATCAGCGACCACTGGACCGTACTGAGCGTGCAGCCCCCGGGCACCGACGACGTCGTCCAGGTTGAGGCTTTCCCCCATGACCGTCTGGGTGTCGTCGCCTACTCCGAGTGCGCCCGATATCCGTCGGGTACGCCCATGACCGAGTGGGGCGATCCGGAACTCCCGGCTCAACAGGCGCCAGACCCACTACGAGGCTGAGCTTCCTCGGCGTGGGGTGTCGGCGAAGTCGTCGTCGACGTGCAGGACGGTCAGGCCGTGGTGTTCGGCCGTGAGCACGATCAGGGTGTCCATGGGGGAGGGCCCTCGGCGGAGCCCGATCTTCACCGGTTCCCGCCGCACGGCGACGACCCTGCGCCAGAGCATCTGCGTCAGACCACCACATCGGTCGAGGTCACCGGACGCCGCGAGATCGGCTCCGCGGAGGCGCCCGGCCTCACGCAGACGCTCGCCGTCTCGGCCGTCGTCGGCGGCGTGCCCCGCAGCCTCATCCAATCGCAGGACCACCTGTCCATGCTGGACGTCGCCCATCCCCGCAAGCTGTCGGTGATCCGCCTGGTCCTGACCGATACCGCGCCCCAACACCCCGCCGTCCTGGACGACTTACGGGACTTCGCGCACACGGACCGCCCGGACATCGGCGCGGCTACGGCATAGGTTGACTTCATGGGCCTTTTCGACAAGCTGACCGGAACCAAGCGCCCGGCCGACGGTGTCGCCCCGCGACCAGCCGCCGAGGTCCGCGCGGTGCTGCTCGGCCTCAACCGCTCCGACGTCCCGTACGTCATCCGGGACGGTCGCGCGGAGGGCGCCGAGCTGGTGGCGGAGTGGCGGATGCTGGAGCCGGCCTGGCAGACCTTCTTCGCCCGCAACCAGGTGAGCCGGGTGCTCCAGGTCCGTATGCGCCTGGTCCCGGAGAAGAACGAGGTGCGCTCCCTCGACCAGCAGTACGAGGTCACCTGGGTCGGCGGCATCCCTAGCCTGTCCATCTCGGCCCAGGTCCAACGTGGTCAGGTGCAGACGGTCTCGAAGCAGTGGACGCTGGGCGGGGGGAATGACGGCGGCCTCGAAGCGACCGAGACGTTCAGCTTCGACAGCTCTGCACTCGAGAACCCCCTACAGGACGCCGTCCTCAGCGCGGGGTGGACCTGGCGTGGAGTCGTCACCGGCAAACTGTGAGGTCGGCGGGACCCCGAGCAAGGGGTACTTCCTTGAGGTGTGCCGTACGCGTGTTCGTCGTCCTGTGGCCCTAGAGAAGGTCACGTACTGTGATTGGACCGCCACTCGGCGTCACAGTGCACCCGGGCCGGCATCCTGAGGCGGACCAGAGCGACCTCGGCCAGGGAGCGCGGGCGCCCAGGGTTTGACCTGCGTCACCTTAGGGGTACGATCCTCGGCTCGATTGGCCAGCCCCCCGCCCCGTATGGCAGACTGTCGGAGTTGCTCGGTCGAGTGCCGATGCTGCGCGCCTCCCGTCGGGAGGACCGGAAGCGAGTCCCACAGTACTCGTCGCCTCAACTGCCGTAAGGCAGCGCTGGGGCGGACGTACGGGAATCTTTCGGGAAGTGTCAGCGGGGTGCGGGCCAGGCGCCCGGTGGGTGTTCCAGCCTCCGGTCCTGCGGTTGCTTTCGGGCGGGCCGCGTCCCTCGTAGGGAAATCCGTTACGGATATTTCTGCGGCAGGAGCGCGACACACCCGACCGCGTGGGTCGGAGATACGGGACGCGAACCTCCGGGTTCCAGAGCGTTTCACGAGACAAAGGACTACTGAGTAGCCATGGCGGGACAGAAGATCCGCATCCGGCTCAAGGCCTACGACCACGAGGTCATCGACAGCTCGGCGAAGAAGATCGTCGAGACGGTGACCCGCACTGGTGCGTCGGTCGCGGGCCCGGTGCCGCTGCCCACTGAGAAGAACGTGTACTGCGTCATCAAGTCGCCGCACAAGTACAAGGACTCGCGCGAGCACTTCGAGATGCGCACGCACAAGCGCCTGATCGACATCCTCGACCCGACGCCCAAGACCGTTGACTCTCTGATGCGACTCGACCTCCCGGCCGGTGTCGACATCGAGATCAAGCTCTAGGGATCGGTGATCTGAGAATGGCTAAGCAGATCAAGGGCATCCTGGGCGAGAAGCTCGGCATGACGCAGGTGTGGGACGAGAACAACCGTGTTGTTCCGGTCACCGTCGTCAAGGCCGGCCCCAACGTCGTCACCCAGGTGCGTACCAACGACATCGACGGCTACGAGTCGGTCCAGATCGCCTTCGGCGAGATCGACCCGCGCAAGGTGAACAAGCCCCTCAAGGGTCACTTCGCCAAGGCCGACGTCACCCCCCGTCGTCACCTCGTCGAGATCCGCACCGCGGATGCCTCCGAGTACACCCTCGGCCAGGAGATCTCCGCCGAGGTCTTCGAGGCGGGCGTGAAGGTCGACGTCACCGGCAAGAGCAAGGGCAAGGGCTTCGCCGGTGTCATGAAGCGTCACAACTTCAAGGGCCTCGGCGCCGGTCACGGCACCCAGCGCAAGCACCGCTCCCCCGGCTCCATCGGTGGCTGCGCCACCCCGGGTCGTGTGTTCAAGGGCCTCCGCATGGCGGGTCGCATGGGCAACGAGCGGGTCACCACCCAGAACCTGACCGTTCACGCCGTTGACGCGGAGAAGGGCCTGCTCCTTATCAAGGGCGCGGTTCCTGGTCCGAACGGCGGCCTCGTCCTGGTCCGCACCGCGGCCAAGGGGGCCTGAGGACTATGAGCACCATTGACATTCTGTCGCCCTCCGGCGACACCGCCGGGACCGTTGAGCTCCCGGCCGAGATCTTCGACGTAGAGAAGATCAGCATTCCGCTGCTTCACCAGGTCGTCGTCGCACAGCTGGCCGCCGCCCGTCAGGGCACGCACAAGGTCAAGCGTCGTGGCGAGGTCCGCGGTGGCGGTAAGAAGCCTTACCGCCAGAAGGGCACCGGCCGCGCGCGCCAGGGTTCGACCCGTGCGCCGCAGTTCGCCGGCGGTGGCGTCGTCCACGGCCCCACGCCGCGTGACTACTCGCAGCGGACCCCGAAGAAGATGAAGGCCGCGGCCCTGCGCCACGCCCTCACCGACCGGGCCCGCAACGCTCGCATCCACGTCATCACCGGCGTGATCGAGGGCGAGACCCCCTCCACCAAGGCCGCGAAGAGCTTCCTCGGCAAGGTCAGCGAGCGCAAGAACGTGCTCCTGGTCATCGAGCGCTCCGACGAGGCCGCGCTGCTCTCCGCGCGCAACCTGCCCCAGGTCCACATCCTGGAGCCGGGCCAGCTGAACACGTACGACGTTCTCGTCTCGGACGACGTGGTCTTCACCCAGGCCGCTTTCGAGTCCTTCGTGTCTGGCCCCCAGGCCGCTGACACCGAAGGGAGCGAAGCCTGATGGCTACGCGTCACCCGAGCATTGCCTCGAAGGCCGCCAAGGCCAAGAAGGTCGCGCGCGTCGCCAAGGCGAAGCGTCACGAGGCCGAGGGCAAGAACACCGTCGAGACGCCGCTGAGCAAGAGCTTCACGGACCCCCGTGACGTCCTTCTCAAGCCGGTCGTCTCCGAGAAGAGCTACGCGCTGCTCGACGAGGGCAAGTACACCTTCGTCGTGGCGCCGGGCGCCAACAAGACCCAGATCAAGCAGGCCGTCCAGGCGGTCTTCTCGGTCAAGGTCACCGGGGTCAACACGATCAACCGCCAGGGCAAGCGCAAGCGGACCAAGAGTGGCTTCGGTAAGCGTGCTGACACCAAGCGCGCCATCGTGACCCTCGCTGAGGGCGACCGTATCGACATCTTCGGCCAGGCCTCCTAACGGAGCGCCCTGGTCCGATATCGGACGAGGACTGAGAAATGGGAATCCGCAAGTACAAGCCGACTACGCCGGGCCGTCGTGGCTCCAGCGTCGCCGACTTCGTCGAGGTCACGCGGTCCACGCCGGAGAAGTCGCTGGTCCGCCCGCTGCACAGCAAGGGCGGCCGTAACAATTCCGGTCGTGTGACCGTTCGCCACCAGGGTGGCGGACACAAGCGCGCCTTCCGAGTGATCGACTTCCGTCGTCACGACAAGGACGGCGTGCCGGCGAAGGTCGCGCACATCGAGTACGACCCCAACCGCACCGCGCGCATCGCGCTGCTGCACTACGCGGACGGCGAGAAGCGCTACATCCTCGCCCCGCGCAACCTGCAGCAGGGTGACCGCGTCGAGAACGGTCCCGGGGCCGACATCAAGCCGGGCAACAACCTGGCGCTCCGCAACATCCCGGTCGGTACCACGATCCACGCGATCGAGATCCGTCCCGGTGGCGGTGCCAAGTTCGCCCGCTCCGCCGGTGCCTCGGTGCAGCTGCTCGCGAAGGAGGGCACGATGGCCCACCTTCGTATGCCTTCCGGTGAGATCCGCCTGGTCGACCAGCGCTGCCGCGCCACGGTCGGCGAGGTCGGCAACGCCGAGCAGAGCAACATCAACTGGGGTAAGGCCGGCCGTAAGCGCTGGCTGGGCGTCCGCCCGACCGTCCGCGGTGTGGCGATGAACCCGGTTGACCACCCGCACGGTGGTGGTGAGGGCAAGACCTCCGGTGGTCGCCACCCGGTCTCGCCGTGGGGTCAGAAGGAGGGTCGTACTCGTTCGCCGAAGAAGGCTTCGAACAAGTACATCGTCCGCCGCCGCAAGACGAACAAGAAGCGCTAGGAGCGGGTTTAGATGCCGCGCAGTCTCAAGAAGGGACCCTTCGTTGACGGCCACCTCGTAAAGAAGGTGGACGCTCAGAACGAAGCCGGTACCAAGAACGTCATCAAGACCTGGTCCCGTCGCTCGATGATCATCCCGGCCATGCTCGGCCACACGATCGCGGTGCACAACGGCAAGACCCACATTCCGGTGTTTGTCACCGAGTCGATGGTCGGCCACAAGCTCGGCGAGTTCTCGCCGACGCGCACCTTCCGGGGTCACGTCAAGGACGACCGGAAGTCGAAGCGCCGCTAACGCGGGGTGGAATGACCATGACAGACACTGGAAGGACAACCATGGAAGCCAGGGCCCAGGCGCGGTACATCCGCGTTACGCCCATGAAGGCCCGCCGCGTGGTGGACCTTATCCGTGGCATGGATGCCACGGAGGCTCAGGCGGTCCTGCGTTTCGCCCCGCAGGCCGCGAGCGTGCCGGTCGGCAAGGTGCTTGACAGCGCCATTGCCAACGCCGCGCACAACTACGACCACACCGACGCCGACAGCCTCTTCATCTCCGAGGCGTACGTCGACGAGGGTCCGACCCTGAAGCGGTTCCGTCCGCGCGCCCAGGGCCGTGCCTACCGGATCCGCAAGCGGACCAGCCACATCACCGTGGTCGTCAGCAGCAAGGAAGGAACCCGGTAATGGGCCAGAAGGTTAACCCGCATGGGTTCCGGCTCGGCATCACCACGGACTTCAAGTCCCGTTGGTACGCCGACAAGCTGTACAAGGACTACGTCAAGGAAGACGTCGCCATCCGTCGGATGATGACGTCCGGCATGGAGCGCGCCGGCATCTCGAAGGTTGAGATCGAGCGCACCCGTGACCGCGTGCGGGTGGACATCCACACCGCGCGTCCCGGCATCGTCATCGGCCGCCGTGGCGCCGAGGCCGACCGCATCCGCGGCGACCTCGAGAAGCTCACGGGCAAGCAGGTCCAGCTGAACATCCTCGAGGTCAAGAACCCCGAGACCGACGCTCAGCTGGTTGCTCAGGCCGTCGCCGAGCAGCTGTCCTCCCGCGTCTCCTTCCGCCGTGCCATGCGTAAGAGCATGCAGGGCACGATGAAGGCCGGCGCCAAGGGCATCAAGATCCAGTGTGGTGGCCGTCTCGGCGGCGCCGAGATGTCCCGCTCGGAGTTCTACCGCGAGGGCCGTGTGCCCCTGCACACGCTCCGTGCGAACGTCGACTACGGCTTCTTCGAGGCCAAGACGACCTTCGGCCGTATCGGTGTGAAGGTCTGGATCTACAAGGGCGACGTCAAGAACATCGCCGAGGTCCGCGCCGAGAACGCCGCTGCCCGCGCCGGCAACCGCCCGGCCCGTGGTGGCGGCAACGACCGCCCGGCCGGCCGTGGTGGCCGTGGTGGCGAGCGTGGCGGCCGCGGCCGCAAGCCGCAGCAGGCTCCCGCTGCCGAGGCCCCCAAGGCCGAGGCTCCGGCGGCTGCCGCTCCGGCTGAGAGCACCGGAACGGAGGCCTGACCGACATGCTGATCCCCCGTAGGGTCAAGCACCGCAAGCAGCACCACCCCAAGCGCCGTGGTCAGGCCAAGGGCGGTACGCAGGTTTCGTTCGGCGAGTACGGCATTCAGGCCCTCACGCCGGCGTACGTGACGAACCGCCAGATCGAGGCCGCCCGTATCGCGATGACCCGCCACATCAAGCGTGGCGGCAAGGTCTGGATCAACATCTACCCGGACCGCCCGCTCACGAAGAAGCCTGCCGAGACCCGCATGGGTTCCGGTAAGGGTTCGCCGGAGTGGTGGATCGCGAACGTGCACCCGGGCCGGGTCATGTTCGAACTGTCCTACCCCAACGAGAAGATCGCCCGTGAGGCCCTCACTCGCGCAGCCCACAAGCTGCCGATGAAGTGCCGGATCGTCAAGCGCGAGGCAGGTGAAGCGTGATGTCGGCCGGTACCAAGGCGTCCGAGCTGCGCGAACTGGGTGACGAGGAGCTTCTCGCGAAGCTTCGCGAAGCCAAGGAAGAGCTGTTCAACCTCCGCTTCCAGGCGGCGACCGGTCAGCTCGAGAACCACGGTCGGCTCAAGGCCGTCCGCAAGGACATCGCGCGGATCTACACCCTGATGCGTGAGCGCGAGCTGGGCATCGAAACGGTGGAGAGCGCCTGATGAGCGAGAGCAACGTGACCGAGAACACCACTGAGGCGCGCGGATTCCGCAAGACCCGTGAGGGTCTCGTCGTCAGCGACAAGATGGACAAGACCGTCGTCGTCGCCGTCGAGGACCGCGTCAAGCACGCCCTGTACGGCAAGGTCATCCGCCGTACGAGCAAGCTGAAGGCCCACGACGAGCAGAACGCCGCGGGTATCGGCGACCGCGTCCTCCTCATGGAGACGCGTCCGCTGTCCACGACGAAGCGCTGGCGCATCGTGGAGATCCTCGAGAAGGCGAAGTAATCAAACGGGGGACTCAGTTCCCCCGTTGCCCCCCGCCGGGGGCCTGCCGCACCGTCAGGTGCCCGGCCCCCGGCGGAGGTTTTCTCCCTCAACAGGCCAAGTAATTCCTGCGGGGCTTACCCGCAGGACGGTTCCGCCAGGCTCGCGGGGCGACCCGAAAGGGATCCCCGCGGGAACCGGCAGACAATCAGGAGATAGACGTGATCCAGCAGGAGTCGCGACTGCGTGTCGCCGACAACACGGGGGCGAAGGAAATCCTTTGCATCCGTGTGCTCGGTGGCTCCGGTCGCCGCTACGCGGGCATCGGTGACGTCATCGTCGCCACCGTCAAGGACGCGATCCCCGGCGGCAACGTGAAGAAGGGTGACGTCGTCAAGGCGGTCATCGTTCGCACCGTCAAGGAGCGCCGCCGTCCGGACGGCTCGTACATCCGCTTCGACGAGAACGCCGCCGTCATTCTGAAGAACGACGGCGACCCTCGCGGCACCCGTATCTTCGGCCCCGTCGGCCGTGAGCTGCGCGAGAAGAAGTTCATGAAGATCATCTCGCTCGCGCCGGAGGTGCTGTAAGCATGAAGATCAAGAAGGGTGACACGGTTCAGGTCATCACCGGCAAGGACAAGGGCAAGCAGGGCAAGGTCATTGCCGCTTACCCGCGCGACGAGCGCGTCCTGGTCGAGGGTGTCAACCGGGTCAAGAAGCACACCAAGGCCGGCCCGACCGCCAGCGGTTCCCAGGCCGGCGGCATCGTCACGACCGAGGCCCCGATTCACGTGAGCAACGTTCAGCTCGTCGTGGAGAAGGACGGCAACAAGGTCGTCACGCGTGTCGGTTACCGCTTCGACGATGAGGGCAACAAGGTTCGCGTTGCCAAGCGGACGGGTGAGGACATCTGATGGCTACCACCACGACTCCGCGTCTCAAGACGAAGTACCGCGAGGAGATCGCGGGCAAGCTGCGTGAGGAGTTCTCCTACGAGAACGTCATGCAGGTTCCCGGCCTCGTCAAGATTGTGGTCAACATGGGTGTCGGTGACGCCGCCCGTGACTCGAAGCTCATGGACGGTGCCGTCCGTGACCTGACCACGATCACCGGTCAGAAGCCGGCCGTCACCAAGGCCCGCAAGTCCATCGCGCAGTTCAAGCTGCGTGAGGGTCAGCCGATCGGTGCCCACGTCACGCTCCGTGGCGACCGCATGTGGGAGTTCCTGGACCGCACCCTGTCGCTCGCGCTGCCGCGCATCCGCGACTTCCGTGGTCTGTCCCCCAAGCAGTTCGACGGCCGTGGCAACTACACCTTCGGTCTCACGGAGCAGGTCATGTTCCACGAGATCGACCAGGACAAGATCGACCGTACCCGGGGCATGGACATCACCGTGGTGACCACGGCGACCAACGACGCTGAGGGCCGTGCCCTTCTCCGTCACCTCGGCTTCCCCTTCAAGGAGGCGTAAGCGAGATGGCGAAGAAGGCTCTGATTGCCAAGGCTGCTCGTAAGCCCAAGTTCGGCGTACGTGGCTACACGCGCTGCCAGCGCTGCGGCCGTCCGCACTCCGTGTACCGCAAGTTCGGCCTGTGCCGCGTCTGCCTTCGTGAGATGGCTCACCGTGGCGAGCTGCCGGGCGTGACCAAGAGCTCCTGGTAGTCCCCCTAATAAGGGATTCCAGGGCTCTCGGTAAGTAAAGGGTTCGGTCAGGTGCCCTGCCCTCCATGGCTTAGGCTGGGAGGGTTGGGCGCCTGACGCCCGTACGACTTACTACGCCGTAGGTCCCCGCACCGCACCCGTCCCGCCACTGAGTGGGGAGAGGGATGGCGCATACAGGAAACCCCGGCGAGAGAGGCCGAAGGCCAATTCATGACCATGACTGATCCCATCGCAGACATGCTTACTCGTCTGCGTAACGCGAACTCGGCGTACCACGACGATGTCGCGATGCCGCACAGCAAGATCAAGTCGCACATCGCGGAGATCCTCCAGCAGGAGGGCTTCATCACCGGCTGGAAGGTCGAGGACGCCGAGGTCGGCAAGAAGCTCGTCCTCGAGCTGAAGTTCGGCCCGAACCGTGAGCGCTCCATCGCGGGCATCAAGCGGATTTCGAAGCCGGGTCTGCGTGTGTACGCGAAGTCCACCTCCCTGCCCAAGGTGCTCGGTGGCCTCGGCGTGGCGATCATCTCCACGTCGCACGGTCTCCTCACCGACAAGCAGGCCGGCAAGAAGGGCGTAGGCGGAGAAGTTCTCGCCTACGTCTGGTAACGGAAGGGAACGGAGGAAACAGCTATGTCGCGTATTGGCAAGCTCCCCATCACGGTTCCCGCCGGCGTGGACGTCACCATCGACGGCCGTACGGTCCAGGTGAAGGGCCCCAAGGGCACCCTCTCCCACACCGTCGCGGCGCCGATCGAGGTCGCCAAGGGTGAGGACGGCATTCTCAATGTCACCCGCCCGAACGACGAGCGTCAGAACAAGGCCCTGCACGGCCTGTCCCGCACGCTGGTGGCGAACATGATCACCGGCGTGACCCAGGGTTACGTGAAGAAGCTCGAAATCAGCGGTGTCGGTTACCGCGTCCTGGCGAAGGGCTCCAACCTGGAGTTCTCGCTCGGCTACAGCCACTCGATCACCGTCGAGGCCCCCGAAGGCATCACCTTCAAGGTCGAGAACCCGACGCGGTTCTCGGTCGAGGGCATCGACAAGCAGAAGGTCGGAGAGGTTGCGGCCAACATCCGCAAGCTGCGCAAGCCCGACCCGTACAAGGCCAAGGGCGTCAAGTACGAAGGCGAAGTCATCCGCCGCAAGGTCGGAAAGGCGGGTAAGTAAGCCATGGCATACGGTGTCAAGATTGCTAAGGGCGACGCTTACAAGCGTGCTGCCATCAAGCGTCGTCACATCCGCATCCGGAAGCACATCTCCGGTACGGCTGAGCGTCCGCGCCTGGTCGTGACGCGCTCCAACCGCCACATCGTGGCCCAGGTCATCGACGACGTTAAGGGTCACACCCTCGCGTCGGCGTCGACCCTGGACACCACGGTCCGTGGTGGCGAGGGCGACAAGTCCGCGCAGGCCAAGTCGGTCGGCGCCCTTGTCGCCGAGCGCGCCAAGGCCGCCGGTGTCGAGGCTGTCGTATTCGACCGTGGTGGTAACCAGTACGCCGGGCGCATTGCCGCTCTGGCGGACGCCGCCCGCGAAGCCGGACTCAAGTTCTGAGTCGGTTCCGTAGCTAGCGGAAACAGAGAGAGGTAATTCCAATGGCTGGACCCCAGCGCCGCGGAAGCGGTGCCGGTGGCGGCGAGCGGCGGGACCGGAAGGGCCGTGACGGCGGCGCTGCTGCCGAGAAGACCGCGTACGTTGAGCGCGTCGTCGCGATCAACCGCGTCGCCAAGGTTGTGAAGGGTGGTCGTCGCTTCAGCTTCACCGCGCTGGTCGTGGTGGGCGATGGTGACGGCACCGTCGGTGTTGGCTACGGCAAGGCCAAGGAGGTGCCGGCCGCCATCGCCAAGGGTGTTGAGGAGGCCAAGAAGCACTTCTTCAAGGTCCCCCGTATCCAGGGCACCATCCCGCACCCGATCACGGGCGAGAAGGCCGCGGGCGTCGTCCTGCTCAAGCCTGCTTCCCCCGGTACCGGCGTTATCGCCGGTGGCCCGGTGCGTGCGGTGCTCGAGTGCGCCGGCGTTCACGACATCCTGTCGAAGTCGCTCGGCTCGTCCAACGCGATCAACATCGTGCACGCGACCGTGGCGGCCCTCAAGGGCCTGCAGCGTCCCGAGGAGATCGCGGCCCGCCGCGGTCTGCCCCTCGAGGACGTCGCCCCCGCGGCTCTGCTTCGTGCACGTGCGGGAGCGGGTGCGTAATCATGGCTCAGCTCAGGATCACGCAGACGAAGTCGTACATCGGCAGCAAGCAGAACCACCGCGACACCCTGCGTTCGCTCGGGCTCAAGCGCCTGAACGACGTGGTCGTCAAGGAGGACCGCCCCGAGTTCCGCGGAATGGTGCACACCGTCCGCCACCTCGTGACGGTTGAGGAGGTCGACTGATCATGGCGGAGAACAACCCGCTCAAGATCCACAACCTCCGTCCCGCCCCGGGCGCCAAGACCGCCAAGACCCGTGTGGGTCGTGGTGAGGCGTCGAAGGGTAAGACGGCCGGTCGTGGTACCAAGGGCACGAAGGCCCGCTACCAGGTTCCGGAGCGCTTCGAGGGCGGGCAGATGCCCCTCCACATGCGCCTCCCGAAGCTGAAGGGCTTCAAGAACCCGTTCAAGACCGAGTTCCAGGTCGTGAACCTCGACAAGCTGGCCGCGCTGTACCCGGAGGGTGGCGAGGTCACCGTCGAGGGTCTCGTCGCCAAGGGTGCCGTTCGCAAGAACAGCCTCGTCAAGGTCCTCGGCCAGGGCGAGATCTCCGTCGCGCTGCAGGTTTCGGTTGACGCCGTCTCCGGCTCCGCCAAGGAGAAGATCACCGCCGCCGGCGGTACCGTCACCGAGCTCGTCTGAGCCATTCAGGCGTCTCGATGACATGAGCGATCCCGACCGGGGGTGCCCCTACAAAAGGGGTATCCCCGGTTGGTCGTTCCTAGGGGGGCAGTCTCGCCGGTAAGGTGGCCTGCACTGCCGACTTTCGTCCGGCGTTCCATCGGGCGGCAGTCGACCGATACCTACCTATTCGTCGAACCTCAAGACCGTCACCTCTGACGCAGTTGCGCGGGGGTCGCAGGAGGCACCGTGCTCACCGCGTTCGCCCGGGCGTTCAAGACGCCCGACCTGCGCAAGAAGCTGCTCTTCACGCTCGGCATCATCGTGGTCTACCGGGTCGGTACCCACATCCCGATCCCTGGTGTCGACTACAAGAACGTCCAGACCTGTATCGAGGTGGCCAAGGGCAACCAGGGTCTGTTCGGTCTGGTCAACATGTTCAGTGGTGGCGCGCTGCTGCAGATCACGATCTTCGCGCTCGGCATCATGCCGTACATCACGGCGAGCATCATCCTGCAGCTGCTGACGGTGGTGATCCCGCGCCTCGAAGCCCTCAAGAAGGAGGGCTCGGCCGGCACGGCGAAGATCACGCAGTACACCCGTTACCTGACGGTGGCGCTGGCGATCCTGCAGGGCACCGGCCTTGTCGCGACCGCCCGCAGCGGCGCCCTGTTCAGCAGCTGCCAGGTGGCCAACCAGATCGTTCCTGACCAGTCGATCTTCCAGACCATCGTGATGGTCGTCACCATGACCGCCGGTACGGGCGTCGTCATGTGGCTGGGCGAGCTCATCACCGACCGCGGCATCGGCAACGGCATGTCGATCCTCATGTTCATCTCGATCGCCGCAACCTTCCCGTCCGCGCTGTGGGCGATCAAGACTCAGGGCACGCTGGCCGGCGGCTGGATCGAGTTCGGCACCGTGATCGCGGTCGGACTGGTCATGGTCGCGCTGGTCGTCTTCGTCGAACAGGCCCAGCGGCGCATCCCGGTCCAGTACGCGAAGCGCATGATCGGGCGCCGGTCGTACGGCGGTACGTCCACTTACATCCCGCTGAAGGTGAATCAGGCGGGTGTGATTCCCGTCATCTTCGCGTCGTCGCTGCTCTACATCCCGGCCCTCATCGCTCAGTTCTCGAAGGGCAACTCGGGCTGGAAGACCTGGGTCACGCAGAACCTGACCAAGGGCGATCACCCCATCTACCTGGTCTCTTACTTCCTCCTGATCGTTTTCTTCGCGTTCTTCTACGTGGCGATCTCGTTCAACCCCGAGGAAGTCGCGGACAACATGAAGAAGTATGGTGGCTTCATCCCGGGCATCCGGGCTGGCCGGCCGACCGCTGAGTACCTGAGTTACGTACTCAACCGGATCACCTGGCCGGGGTCGCTGTATCTGGGTCTGATCGCTCTCGTACCGACAATGGCGTTGGTGGGTTTCGGGGCAACCGGCAACTTCCCGTTCGGTGGTACCAGCATCCTGATCATCGTGGGTGTCGGTCTTGAGACGGTGAAGCAGATCGAGAGCCAGCTTCAGCAGCGCAATTACGAAGGGTTCCTCCGCTGATGCGAATCGTCCTCGTCGGCCCGCCCGGTGCCGGGAAGGGAACGCAGGCCGCGTTCCTTGCCAAGAACCTGGGGATTCCGCACATCTCCACGGGCGACCTCTTCCGCGCCAACATCAGTCAGGGCACGGAGCTGGGCAAGCAGGCCAAGGCGTACATGGACGCCGGCAAGCTGGTACCGGACGAGGTCACCATCGGGATGGCCAAGGACCGCATGGAGCAGCCCGACGCCGCGAACGGCTTCCTGCTGGACGGCTTCCCTCGTAACGTCTCGCAGGCCGAGGCGCTCGACGAGATGCTCAAGGCCGAGGGCATGAAGCTGGACGCGGTGCTGGACCTGGAGGTCCCCGAGGACGAGGTGGTCAAGCGCATCGCGGGCCGCCGCATCTGCCGCAACGACTCTTCGCACGTCTTCCACGTGACGTACAAGCAGCCGAAGACGGATGGCGTATGTGACGTCTGCGGCGGCGAGCTGTACCAGCGGGACGACGACTCCGAGGAGACCGTCCGTACGCGTCTCGAGGTCTACCACACGCAGACCGAGCCGATCATCGACTACTACGCCGCTCAGGGCCTGGTCGTGACGATCTCGGCGCTCGGCAAGGTGGAAGAGGTCACGGGGCGCGCCATGGAGGCGCTCAAGAGCAAGGTCGGCGACAAGTAGTCGTCACGCACTACGGCCGCGGTGCCCTCCGGGGGTGCCGCGGCCGTAGTGTTGTGTAGGTAGTCGTGTACGTAGTGGTGCACGACTAGGTTGTGTACGTCGTCGGAATGACGGAGAAGACGGAGAGCGCGGGCCGCCATGGTGCAGATCAAGACCCCCGAGCAGATCGCCAAGATGCGTGAGGCGGGGTTGGTCGTCGCGGCCATTCACGCGGCCACACGTGAGGCGGCTGTGCCGGGTGCGACGACGAAGGACCTGGACGAGGTCGCGCGCAAGGTGCTGGCCGAGCACGGGGCGAAGTCGAACTTCCTCGGGTACGGCGGTTTCCCCGCGACCATCTGCACCTCGGCCAACGAGGTCGTCGTCCACGGCATCCCGTCCGACGAGGTGGTCCTGAAGGACGGCGACATCATCTCGATCGACTGCGGCGCGATCGTGGACGGCTGGCACGGGGACGCGGCGTACACCGCGTTCGTGGGCTCCGGTCACGCCCCGGAGCTGCTCGAGCTCTCCCGGGTGACCGAGGAGTCGATGTGGGCGGGAATCGCGGCGATGAAGCAGGGCAACCGGCTCGTCGACGTCTCGCGTGCGATCGAGACGTACATCCGCCGCCAGCCGAAGCCCGGCGGCGGCCGGTACGGGATCATCGAGGACTACGGCGGTCACGGCATCGGCACCGAGATGCACATGGACCCGCACCTGCTGAACTACGTCGAGAAGCGGCGCGGCAAGGGTCCGAAGCTGGTCCCCGGCTTCTGCCTGGCCATCGAGCCGATGGTGTCCCTGGGCACGCCGAGGACCGAGGTGCTGGAGGACGACTGGACCGTCATCACGACGGACGGCACGTGGTCCTCGCACTGGGAGCACTCGGTGGCGCTGACGGAGCAGGGTCCGTTGGTGCTGACGGCTCCTGATGGTGGCAGGGCGAAGCTGGCGGAGTACGGGGTCACGGCGGCGCCGGACCCGCTGGCCTGACGGCGTCGGGCGAGGGTGGCGGAGCGCGGGGTCGTTGCGCCGGAATCCGTCCTGCGGGCCTGACGGCGTAACCGGGCGGTGGCCGGGCCGTGGGTGCCGGGCGGCTACGGCAGGTGGTGGCGCGATCGCCGTACGTCTCCCCGGTGCCGGTGTGAAAGGTCCGCGGTGGTGTGTCGGCGACCCCCGTTGCTTAACGATCTCCGTAGTGGGGCATTCTTTCTCGATTCGTCTTTCCGAGGGCCCTGACGTAGACTGACTCGTCGGCTCTCGTGCACCCGCATGTCTGCATGCGCTCGTGCGAAGTCGATCAAGGTAGTCGATTCGAAGGGCGAAGCGTGGCCAAGAAGCAAGGTGCCATCGAGATCGAGGGCACTGTCGTCGAGTCTCTTCCGAACGCCATGTTCAAGGTCGAGCTCCAGAACGGCCACCAGGTCCTGGCACACATCAGCGGCAAGATGCGTATGCACTACATCCGCATCCTCCCTGACGACCGGGTCGTGGTGGAGCTGTCTCCGTACGACCTCACGCGTGGCCGGATCGTCTACCGCTACAAGTAGATCTTGCCTTTACTCCGTGTTCCCGGTTCCGGGACGCGGGGGGTGGCACTGACCCGGAGAACCTCACCCAATGAAGGTCAAGCCGAGCGTCAAGAAGATCTGCGACAAGTGCAGGGTGATCCGCCGTCACGGTCGGGTCATGGTCATCTGCGAAAACCCGCGCCACAAGCAGCGCCAGGGCTGACGCACGACCGCACCTTCTGCACCCGCAGATACTTCGCGCGACGCAAGCAGTACATGTTCATACGCAGAATCCAGGGCTGAGTCTCATCAGGCCTGACACCCCCGGTCGGAGGCCGGGGACCCGGTTCGTACCGAATCTTCAGCGTGAAGAGGACGGCGGGCGGGATCCGGTTCTGCGGAAGACCTCCGAACGACAACTGGAGCCATTGAATGGCACGCGTTTCCGGTGTTGACATCCCGCGCGAAAAGCGTGTGGAGGTCGCCCTGACCTACGTGTTCGGCATCGGCCGGACCCTTTCCCAGCAGACGCTGGCCGAGACCGGCGTGAACCCGAACACCCGCGTTCGTGACCTCTCCGAAGAAGAGCTGGTCAAGATCCGCGAGTACGTGGACGCCAACATCAAGACCGAGGGTGACCTCCGTCGCGAGATTCAGGCCGACATCCGCCGCAAGGTCGAGATCGGCTGCTACCAGGGTCTGCGCCACCGTCGTGGCCTGCCCGTCCACGGTCAGCGCACCAGCACGAACGCTCGTACCCGCAAGGGCCCGCGTCGCGCCATCGCCGGTAAGAAGAAGCCGGGCAAGAAGTAGTCCTCAGCGGACGCTTATCAGCGGTCTTCGCTGTAGGACCGACCACCTCCCGTAGGAGTAATAGATGCCCCCCAAGGGTCGTCAGGGCGCTGCCAAGAAGGTGCGCCGCAAGGAAAAGAAGAACGTCGCTCACGGGCACGCTCACATCAAGAGCACGTTCAACAACACGATCGTCTCGATCACGGACCCCTCGGGCAACGTGATCTCCTGGGCCTCCGCCGGCCACGTCGGCTTCAAGGGCTCGCGCAAGTCCACCCCCTTCGCCGCGCAGATGGCCGCCGAGTCGGCCGCCCGTCGCGCGCAGGAGCACGGCATGCGCAAGGTTGACGTCTTCGTGAAGGGCCCGGGCTCCGGTCGCGAGACCGCGATCCGCTCCCTCCAGGCCACTGGCCTCGAGGTCGGCTCCATCCAGGACGTCACCCCCACCCCGCACAACGGCTGCCGTCCGCCCAAGCGCCGCCGCGTCTGAGGCTCGGTTGTCTTGAGGTTGCGGGCGGTACGTCTCTTCGGAGGCGTGCCGCCCGTACCCTTGCAGTAGCAGCAGGGCGTCAAATAGCGGGCGCCCATGACTGAAGGATCGCAACATGCTGATTGCTCAGCGTCCCTCGTTGACCGAAGAGGTCGTCGACGAATTCCGCTCCCGGTTCGTGATCGAGCCGCTGGAGCCGGGCTTCGGCTACACCCTCGGCAACTCCCTGCGTCGTACGCTCCTCTCCTCGATCCCGGGTGCGGCGGTCACGTCCATCCGTATCGACGGCGTTCTGCACGAGTTCACCACCGTGCCGGGCGTCAAGGAGGACGTCACCGA